>CASBQH010000303.1 GCA_949127695.1 Synechococcales cyanobacterium PMM_0073 | reverse complement strand
CGGCTCCGCTTAGCTCGGCGCTGCTGCTGTAAAGGCAAAGGGCTAAGCGGGATCGAATCTAGGAAGAACTGATGCCGCTCATACAAACTCAGCGCGAGATATTAGCGATTCTTGCGGCGCTACGAGATTATCTTCAGCAAGCATATTCATCCCGCGATTTAGCCACACCAGCTCAATTTGAGCAGGCATTCCTTTACAATGGAACTGAGCTAATTTCAGCCCAATTGTCCCACCCAACCCCAGAGAGATCTATGCCGCCGCGCTGGTCAAAAATCCCCACTCGTCAAGATCCCGATTATCGCAAGCTAGAGGATCGGATGAACTTTGCGGTTCATGTCGCTGCCTTTGCTGCGGTCAATTCTGGAGCTTGGTTTGTCCGCATCTTGCAGCATCAAACTTGGACTTGGACAATTTGGCTCACTGGCGGCTGGCTAGCGCTGCTAATCGCCCATGCGGTCTATATTTTTGCGATTGCCAACTACTCAACCGAATACCAAAACGAATAGCGTTAATCAACAGAATTAAAAGCTAGAAGAGGGAATTATCAATGACTGCTGAATTGATCGAACAGCTCGCCGCCACAATTGGCGAAAACGTCTATATCGACGTAGCCAAATGGCATCTTTACCTGCGCGATACCAAAATGCATACGGCTCTAGCCGAAAAGCTCTATCCGCTGCTGAGCGCAGGCAAACTCACCAGCAATCAGCTTGACGATCTGCTCAAAAATATTCCGGTATCGCTGGGCGGCGGCAAAGTCGAACTCTCGCTGGCCGAGCTGTTACCCAGCCAGTCAGAAGCCAACTTAATGGAAGCCATCGAAGAGTTTCAGCGCAACCTCTAGCCTGCGGCCAAAAATTCTTTCACCGCTGCCGCAATTCTGGCCGAGGCATGGCCATCCCCAAACGGATTGATCGCCGTGGCCATTTTGCCATAGGCAGCGGGATCACTCAGCAAGCGACTTGCCTGCTTAAAGATCGCGGCTGCATCTGTGCCAATCAGGCGCGCCGTTCCAGCCATCACGGCCTCCGGGCGCTCGGTCGTTTCGCGCAGCACCAGCACTGGCTTGCCCAAGCTCGGAGCCTCTTCTTGCAGCCCGCCAGAGTCCGTCAGCAGCAAGTAGCAACGCTGAATTGCCCCCACCAACTCTGCGTAGTCCAGCGGTTCGCTTAAATAGGCGCGCGGATGTTTACCCAAAATCGCCTGGAGCGGCTCACGCACGGTGGGGTTGCGGTGCAGCGGCAGTAGCAGCGCCGTATCTGGAAAAGCTTCCAGCAGTTCTAAAAAGCCCTGAGCAATTTCTTGCAGCGGTTCACCCCAGTTTTCACGCCGATGCACCGTCGAAAGCATGACGCGATATTTATTCCAGTCCAGATTTTTAATTGCACATTCCGGCTGACGTTCAGCTACGCTGAGCAAAGCGTCAATTACAGTGTTGCCCGTGTTGTAAATTTTGCCCAATACCCCAGAGCGCTCCAGATTTTCTACCGAGAGCGATGTGGGGGCAAAATGCAGCGTCGTGATCTGCGAAATCAGCCGCCGGTTAGCCTCTTCAGGATAGGGATTGTAAATGCTGTCGGTGCGTAGCCCCGCTTCCACATGCCCGACCGGAATCTGCTGATAAAACGCCGCCAGCGCCGCCGCAAAAGCCGTCGTTGTGTCGCCCTGCACCAGCACCATCTGCGGCTGAAGCTGCTCAAATAATCCTTCCAAGCCGCGCAGACTGCGGCAGGTAATATCCGTCAGGCTCTGGCCATGCTGCATAATCGCCAAGTCATGATCCGCCTGAATCTGAAACAGATCCATCACCTGCGCCACCATTTCTCGATGCTGCCCAGTCAAGACGACCTGCGTGGCAAAGGCGGGATCTTGCTGAAAGTGCTGAATCACCGGAGCCAGCTTGATCGCCTCTGGCCGAGTGCCCAAGATAATGCAGACGCGCAGTGCAGAAGAAGACATAAGCAGCTTGGAGAATCAATCGTGCATCAGCTTAGCAAACTTTGGCTCAGGCCACCCCTGCTTTAGCCAACCGCGCTAGGCAAATACCACCGTGCGGTTGCCGTAGACTAGCACGCGATTTTGTAAATGCAGCCGCACCGCCCGCGCCAGCACCACCCGCTCTAAATCTTTGCCCTTGCGGATCAAGTCTTCTACTTGGTCGCGATGGCTGACTTGCTCCACGTCTTGCTCAATAATTGGGCCTTCATCCAGATCTTGGGTGACATAATGCGCCGTCGCTCCAATAATTTTGACGCCGCGCTGATAGGCACGCTGATAGGGATTTGCCCCGGCAAAAGCGGGCAAAAACGAGTGATGAATATTAATCACCGTCGGAAACTGCGCTACAAAGTCAGGGCTGAGCACCTGCATATATTTGGCCAGCACCACCAGATCAATCCGATGTGCCCGCAGCAGCTCTAGCTGTAAAGATTCTTGGGCGGTCTTGGTCTCAGGCGTGATTGGAATATGCTGATAGGCAATGCCAAACTGGGCGGCAATGGGAGCCAGCTTCTCGTGGTTGCTGATAATTAGGGCAATTTCGGCAGCCAGCTCGCCCGATTGCTGTCGCCAGAGCAGGTCATACAGGCAGTGATCTTGCCGACTCACCCAGATCGCAATCCGGGGCAGATCATCTGAAAAATGTAGCTGCCAGTCGGCTTGCAGCGGCTGCGCGATCGCGTTAAACGCTGGAGCAATCAGCTCTTTGGGCAAATTGAACCCAGCAAGCTGCCATTCTAGCCGCGTCAAAAACAGCCCCGCCAACAGATCGGTATGCTGATCTGCATGGATAATATTGCCGCCGTTGGCATAGATGAAGCTGGCAATTTTGGCGACTAGCCCTTTTTGGTCAGGGCAGGAGATCAGCAGCGTGGCGGTGGGCGACGAGCCAGAGGGTGAGCCAGAGAGGGAACCAGAGAGGGAGCCAGAGGGCGGGCTAGACATAGGCAGGGGTCACAATTGCATAGATAGATTTTGGCGAGGGCTATAGGAGAATAAACGTCTCTTTAGTCACAATTTCGCGATTAAAAACACTGTTTATTGTATGCACTTTGCTGTGATTGCAATTTTCACCTTGACACTGCCTATCCCAATCTGTCTTTTGCTGGACATGGCGCAAAATGCTGGCCTGAACGCTGATTGGCTCGGATGGCTCAAATCGCCGAAGTTTAGCTGGATCGATCACTGGCTGTGGATTGGCGTCATCTGGAGTGAGCGGCGGGTGAGATTAGTCCGGCTGCGGCTAAAGAGGTCAAAGCGGCAAAGACGGCTGCGGCTAGCACCTAGCCCGCGCCAGCCGCAAAGCGACAATCAGCTAGAGCGTGAGCCGCCGATGGATGTCAGCCAATACATGCTTGAGCAGGGGCTAGGCGAAGGCAGCATAGAGCTGATTGGAGTAGAGGAGTTGAACCCGGGCGAACTCGGCTGAAAGCCCTAAGGAATCACCAGCTCTTTGACAATCTGATCATCCTGGACAACGGCGAGCTTCCGTCCCTTTTTGCGCTCGTCATGAGCAATCCCATAGACTGCCAGCCCGGTTCTCAGTACTTCTACCATATTTTTGCCTGACTCATCCGCTAGCCGCAGCAGCAGCTCATGGGCATCCGCAGAAAGATCGAGATTCAGCCGCTTTTTTTTGGGAGGGCTGGCAGCTGGCTCAGCCATCGGTAGAGTTGCGGCAGGAGCTGATTTCTGATTAGGCATGGATTTAATATCCTACAAAATCCTACAAAAATTACATAAATTTGGCGGAAGCTAAGTGTATTCTTACCACAAAACTTCCGAATCTAAACTAATGGGTCAGACCTTAAGAGCAAATTGAGCGAGATCACTCGCCAAAGCCGCTATCACCAATTTTCAGGAGGTTAAACTATTCAAAGACTGCCCATATTACAGGCTATATAAATCTACTGGATCTGCATAACTTTTGTCATCTGTTTGAGGCGGCAATATGTAATCTTTAAAAAGAGTTTTACATACTTTAAATTATATAAAATAAGGACTTATTATACAGATTTAATCGCATAGATTAAATTTACTGATTTGCCCCACAAAAATTAGCCGTCCCGATTCAGGACGGCTAGCAGGACAGTTTATCCAAGTTAATCTTAGTCAAAGTTAGCCAAGGCTCAGCCCGGATTGCCCCGTGAGCCCGCTATAGGCTTATTCGCTCAATCGCTTTACCAGCAAGGTTGTGGCATTGGCTAGGCCCACAATCTGCACCGGATCGCCAATCTCCAGCGTCGCATGATGCTCAGCCTGAGTCGCAAACCATTCCACCCCAAACACCCGCACGCGCCACTTCTTGCCAGCCTGCACAATTGACGTGATCAGTCCTTCCTTTTCAAAATGAGCATACATGGCGGCCCTCCTGGTTTGTTTGAATCATCCATGAATCGCAGCTTTGGGCTGTTGATCAAGTTATAGCATGGAATAAATAAAAAGTATGTAATTTTTCCTCATTTATTGAACAGGGTGAATTTGGCTGGCTCTGGGCGGGTTGCCTGCCCCATTTGGGGGATGCGACTGGACAGTTATCCCTGATACTTAAAGTGAGAGGAGCAATTGGCGATGCTGTTTAGAGCAACCTGGAGAAACTGCGATGCTGACGAAAGGCTTTGAAGTCGAAATGTACACCGGTACGCCTGAGGCCGATATCGTTGGGTTCTCTGACAAAATTGTGGCGGCTCTAGAGGGCTTTGTGCGTGAGCCTGATACGCGCAACGTCGAGTACACCACGCCACCGCTGCGCCGCTATGAGCGACTGCTCTGCGAACTGGTGCGTCCCCGGCAGCGGCTGCGAGCTTACCTGAAGCAGCTCGGTCACTACACGATCATTCCGGGCAGCACGCTCTCAATGGGCGACAGCAGCTACTTTGACCGCTCTGACCCCAACAACCCTTACCACAGCTACATTGAGCAGACCTACGGCACCAAAGTGGTGACGGCCAGCATCCATATGAATGTGGGCATCGCCGACGCCGAAACCTTGATGCGCGCCTGTCGGCTGGTGCGGGCAGAAGCGCCGCTCTATCTGGCGCTGAGCGCAGCCTCGCCGTTTTTGGATGGCGAAGTCACGGGCTATCACTCCACCCGCTGGAGCCTGTTTCCCAAGACGCCTGCTCATGTGCCGCTGTTTGAGAGTCACCGCCACTACATTCGCTGGACAGAAGAGCAGCTGAGTCTGGGCACGATGCAAAACGTGCGGCATCTCTGGTCTGCGGTGCGCCCCAATGGCGACAGTCGCCCGCATAATCTGAATCGGGTGGAGCTGCGGATTTGCGATATGGTGGGCGATCCGCTGCGGCTGCTGGCAATTATGGCGCTGCTGGAAGCCCGATTGCAGCAGATGATTGATGATCCGAGCCTCGATCCGCTGGAAGCAAACTGGCTGCCTGCTCACAGCCGCGCTGAAGATCTGGTGACGCTGACGGATGCCAACGAACTCGCCGCCGGTAAACTCAGCCTGGATGCCGAACTGCGCCACTGGCAAGACGGACGCCTGATCCTGGCGCGAGACTGGATTGCCGAACTCCAGCAGGAAGTCTGGCCGAGCGCCAAGCAGCAGGGCTTTAACTGCTTTTTGATGCCGATTAACCAAATTCTGCGCGAAGGCAACGAAGCCCAGCAATGGCTGAAGCAAATTGAACAGGGGCTGAATGTGCAGCAGGTGATGCAGCAGGCCGTTCAAGAGCTAGAGCGACAAGAAATGGCGCTGGCCGAAGAGATTTGTCAGCCGCAGGTGGCTTGAATTAAGCGGGAATTACTCAAGCCTGGTAGTTGACAATCCGGGTAAAGTCACCGGGCGCGAGGCTAGCTCCGCCGACTAGCGCTCCGTCAATATCGGGCTGGGCAATAATTTCGTCGATGTTTCCGGGCTTGACTGAGCCGCCGTACAGAATTGGCACCTCTGGGTTCTTGAGCTGGCTGCGGATCAGCGCCGTAATCCGGTTGGCCTCTTCTGAACCGCAGGTTTCGCCTGTGCCAATTGCCCAAATCGGCTCATAGGCAATCACCAAATTATCTTGATCCACGCCCAGCAAGCCTTCTTCGAGCTGCTCGGTGATCACTTCTTCAGCTTCGCCCACGTCGCGCTGCTGCTTCGATTCACCGACGCAGAGAATGGGGATCAGGCCATATTTTTGGGCGGCTTTAAGGCGCAAATTTACTGTCGTATCGGTTTCGCCGAAATACTGCCGCCGCTCGCTGTGGCCAATCACCACATAGCGCACGTTGAGTTCAGTCAGCATCGGGGCTGAAACTTCGCCGGTGTAAGCGCCTTCGGCGTCCCAATGTACGTTTTGTGCGCCCAGCATCACCCGCGTGCCGTGCAGCGCCTTCGATAGCGTGTCGAGCGTTGTAAACGGCGCACAGATCACCACCTCTCGATCCTCTGGCGTTTCGTAGAGCTGATTTAGAAATGTTTGCAGCATCTCCAGCGCCTCAGCGCGGGTTTTATGCATTTTCCAGTTGCCAGCAATGATGACCTTACGCACGAATTCAGCGGCTCGACGGCTTCCAAAAGGGGCATCCTCTAGTCTAAGGCTTGATGGGATCAATGTCGCAGGATTTTTGCGGCGATTGGGGTCAGCTCACTGCGTTGGGGTCGAACAGCCTGATGTTGCCGCTCATGTCTTGATCACCTCATGCTGAGCTTGGGAGTTTGGGCAGCAGCATGAGAGGATTTATAATAAGGCTTTACCACTGGCGCGTATCTACAGAGCTAATGCCAATCGAATTTCGGTTTCACCCAGAAAAAGCTGTTGAAGCCGCAGCGGTGTTTTTGAAGCTGCATGGTAAGCCGATGAAGTATTTAGGCTTGCTGAAGATGCTCTACATCGCGGATCGGATTGCCTTGGAGCGGATGGAGCAGCCGATTACGGGGGATCGCTATGTATCGATGGATTATGGCCCTGTTCTGAGCGGCGTTTATGACTTGCTCAAGGAAAATCCGGTTGATGATGCCTTGCCGCTCTGGTCTAAGTTCATTTCTCCTCGCAGTGATCATTATGTGGCTTTGATGGCTGATCCAGGAGATGACGACCTCTGTGAAGCAGAGGAGGAAATCATCCGGCAGGTTTATCAAAAGTTTGGACAGCTTGACCCGTTTCATGTGGCTGAGTGGACTCATGGCCTGCCGGAATGGCAAAACCCTTATGGTTCGCGCCTGCCGATCACGGTGGAAGATCTGCTGAGGCATCTGGGGAAGAGCGATGCGGAAATTGGGGAGATTCAGCGAGAGGCTGGGCGGGAGGCTTATCTAGATGGGGTTTTGAATGGCTAGCATCTCCATTAATTTGGGGGATGCTTTTTTGCTGGATACGCCGCCTAGTGGTGAACATCTGTATATTGCGATTGCCCAAACTTCTGCCCAAACGTCTGAAAGGCGCTATTTGTTTGTGAATGTTACTAGCCGCAGGCCGAATTCTGAAGCGGCTTGTATTCTTTTACCGGGGGTGGAT
>CASBQH010000302.1 GCA_949127695.1 Synechococcales cyanobacterium PMM_0073 | reverse complement strand
GCCCAACTTCAAACCTATGCCGAAGACCTCTGATTTGCACGTTGTTGAAAATCGACCGTTAATTAGCCCTGCCACCCTGCATGGCGAACTCCCTCTCACCGACACCGCCGCAACGCTGGTGGCTGAGACTCGCTACCATATTCGCAATATTTTACAAAACGAAGACCGTCGCCTGCTGGTAATTGTGGGTCCCTGCTCGATCCATGACGTGGAGGCGGCCTATAGCTACGGCGAGAAGCTAATCAATCTGCGACGCGAGCTAGCAGACGACCTAGAAATTGTGATGCGGGTCTATTTTGAAAAGCCGCGCACCACCATCGGCTGGAAAGGCTTGATCAACGATCCGCACCTCGACAACAGCTACGACATTAACACTGGCCTGCGGCTGGCGCGCAAAATTCTGCTCGATCTAGCCGAGCTGGGCTTGCCTGCGGCCACCGAACTGCTTGACCCGATCATTCCGCAGTATATTGCCGACGTAATTTCCTGGACGGCAATTGGGGCGCGCACCACTGAAAGCCAGACCCACCGCGAAATGGCTTCGGGACTGTCGATGCCGATTGGGTTTAAAAACAATACGGATGGCAGTCTGCTAGCCGCCGCGAACGCGATGCTGGCCGCTAGTCAGCCGCACCGCTTTTTGGGCATCAACCCAGAAGGGCTGGCCAGCATTGTCACCACCACCGGCAACCCGGATGGCCATCTGGTGCTGCGAGGCGGCAAACTGGGAGCCAACTATGACGCGGCGCATGTGCAGCAAGCCGCCGGACAGCTAGCCGCACTCAACCTCAACCCACGCCTGATGGTGGACTGTAGCCACGACAACTCCAACAAAGACTATCGACAGCAGCCGCTGGTGCTGCAAAACGTGGCTGAGCAGCTGGCAGCAGGTTCGCGGCAGATTATGGGCGTCATGGTGGAGAGCCATTTGGTGGCGGGCAAGCAGTCGATTCCCCCAGACCTCAGCCAGCTGACCTATGGCCAGAGCATTACTGACGGCTGCGTCGATTTTGACATGACTGCGACCATGCTGCGGTCTGTGGCGCAGGCAGTACGCTCCAACGTTCTGCAAATTCACTGATCTTTGCAAGTTTCATAAGCAATTTGATACTAGAGAGATCTAGGAGATTGCCAGAAATTTGCTCCAAAGTGCGCCCCAAAGATGCGTCAGGAATGGTTCTAGAAACAACCAATCTGGCGCATTTTTTTGACCCGATTTTTGACCCAGACGCCGCGTTGACCAGCAATTCCAGATTCATTACCGAAACTTATTTAATTGAAGAAAACTTGACAAATCTAGCTGAAGGTTGACGGAAAACTCACCTAAATCTGGGAAGACTGACAGTAACGGGAGCAGAAACCCTGCCGCCAAACAACTGCGGCTGATGCCTGTATTCCTCGCACTTTTCTCTCATCTAGATGCTAGCCATGACTGACCCCAACTTCAAAATCAAATTTCCGATTTGGCAATTTCTAAATCAGCCACTTTTCAATCCCAAAACGCCGCTGGTGCTGAATCCAAGCCAGTTTTGGCAGCACTATCAAGTCACCTATCTAGAGCGCTGCTGGAGCAGAGCCTATCGCCCTGAACCACGATTCCGCAGCTAGTCGATTGGATTACATTTTTCTGTTTACAATCCTTATTAAATTTTATCCTGTGCAAAATATTGCGATGCGGCGCGAAGATCTAGATCTTCGCGCTATTTGTTTTCAGCTGTTTATTTTAAGCAGACGGCTGCATCAGGGTCGCAGTTCGGGTCGCAATCAGGGTCGCAGTTCGGGGCGCACAGAGAGATAGTACTTATTCAAGAACGGCAGAATATTGTCAGCCAACGCCTCGGCAGATTCTTCATGCAGCCCCAGCGATCCGGGCAGACGCAGAACCTGCATGCCCACGCCCGAAAAGTGAGCCAAAATTTCCATTTCAGCCAGCGACTTGACTGGCGTCTGCTCGCCAATCACTAGCATCACCGGGGCAGGCAGCGGCGGCTGAAAATAGTCAAAGAACTGGCTGCGGCGTTGGACTGGATCGAGTCCACCCGTCACAAAGGCAGCGGCGGCAAACCGTCCGCCCCGCCGCTGGGTGGTGCGCCATTTCTCCTGCATCAGTGCCGGGGTTAAATAAGCCGGATCGCCAAACACATGCCGAGCCGACATCCAGCGCAGAAACCAGGGCGAAGTATTGAGTAAATAAAGCAGCTGACCAATTAAGGGCAGGTTGATTAAAATCTGGAGCGCCTTATAAAACCAGCGGTGTTCGCCCATTGCCGTCGGCAGCGGCCCGCGCCAGGTGGGAGCCACCAGCACAATCCAAGACCAGGCTTGACGAGAGTTCTGAGCCAGCTGCATCACATAGCCAGCGGCATGTCCGGCGGCAATCACCACGACAGGCTCACGAAAGACGCCGCGCACAAAGTCTTTGAGCAGGGCGTGATAGACTTCTGGGCGGTAGGCAATCGCCGGACGCGACGAATCGCCAAACCCAACCCAGTCTAGCGTTACCACCTGAAACTGCTCGGCAAGGCGGGCAGCAAGCGGGCGCATTTCACCGCGCGTCGAGAT
>CASBQH010000301.1 GCA_949127695.1 Synechococcales cyanobacterium PMM_0073 | reverse complement strand
GATCGCGAAAGCTACGCCCGCTAGGGTAGGCAGGCACGACGCCCCAGCCCGTCTCTTCCGCCACAATCACAATTTGGGCATTGCTCTGGCTGAAGCTAAGCAGCAGATCTGCCGCTGTCTCCGCCCATGCGGCAGCATCTTGCTCTAGCAGATTGGCCAACCAGCTGCCCAGCGAATCAATCAGCAGACAGCCCTCGGCCTGTCGAACTGCGGCGGCTAGGGCGATGGGAACAGCCAAACTCCGCCAGCTAGCCGGACGCCGCTGCTGATGTAGGAGAATTCGCGCTTGCCAGTCTGGGTCATCGGCGTCCAGCTGAGCGGTGGCCACATAGGTGATCAAGCGGTCTGAAGCGGCTAGTTCAGTGGCCAGATGCTCCGCCCATTCGCTTTTGCCAGAGCGGGCTGGCCCTGTGACTAGAATCAGCCGACGCTCAGAGGGTTTCGCAAGTTTAGAAAAAGTCATCACTCAAAATCGTTAAATTTAAGCAGAAGTCGATAGAATAGCCCGATTGAGCGCATTCATTCATAAGACGAGGAGCGAGGCTGCAATGAAATCTGGACTGAAGCGAATTGAGGCGACCTTAGGCCAGCTCAGCCAGCAGGAGCAGCCTGCCGAGCCGCTGATTATGGCGCAAATTGCTCAGGAAATGGCGCAAGAAATGGCGCAAGACTGGGTGAATACCAAGCCCGTCAGGTCGCTGCAAAGCTTTCCGCTGCCGCCAGAGTTGCCAGTTGAGTCGCCAGCCGCCCAGCTGCTCCATCCTCAGCCGCTCCATCCTCAGCCAGCCAGTCAAGCCGCCCAGTTGCTCCATCCGCCTGCCGCCGCACAGCCAGCTGCTGGCCAAAACTCTCGCAGGGACAAAAAAGCTGCCGGATCTCCCAGCCGCACTCATGCCCTGCCGCAGCCCAAAGCCAAGCCGCCCAGCTTCAGCAGCCATCGCCATGCGCTCAATCCCAATCTGGCGGTGGGGCTGCTCAAAGAAGTTGAGTCTGTGGTTGTCTCCTGGCAGCTCCAGCTAGAGCAAACCGTGCTAGAAATTCAGGCGCTTTACCTAGAAGGCCCGATTGTAGACGGCTGGCTAGAGTCGCATCCGGTCGGCTCGCCGCAGGTGATGCAGGCGATGGGGGCCGCCACATTGCGACATGCCGAAATTGAGCGACTGATGGACTATGTAGAAGAAATTTGCCGCGCTGCGCCAGAGCCAGAGGCTCGGACTGGCTATCGGCTCTGCGGCCTAGATGCAGATGGCCAGCTCTGGTCGCGCCCCTGTCCCGCTCAGCAGGTGCCCTATGTGGGCTTGGCGGTGGCTCGCTACCAGAAGCTGCGAATTCTGCTGGCGCGGCAGCAAACTCTGGAAACGCGCCTGCATCGACTGATTCAAAACCTGACATTGCTGCATGGTGAGATGCAGGATTAGGTGCAGCACTCAAGACACTTCGGTTGGCGGCGGCGCTTCTCGCGGCAAAAATCGACCCAGCGCCCCATAGCTGGCCAGTCCCATATATTCTCGCACCAGCAAAAATGCCTCTCGGCGCGGGCTGAGGCGGGTTGGCAGCGGGTTGGGGTGCGGTATTACCTTAAAGCCAAAGCTCCGAAAGGTGAGCCAAGAGCGCAGCATATGCGGCGGATCGCTCACCAGCAGAATGGTTCGCACACCCTGCGGCTGCAAGAGCGCTGCCGTAAACTGGGCGTTTTCCTCGGTGGTGCGAGAGCAGGGTTCGCCTTTTATCGCCTCTGGAGCCACACCAGCTTGAGCCAGCAGGTCGCCAATCTGCTGAGCATCACCTCTGCCGCTGGCGAATACAGTCGGCGCTCGCTGAGCTTGCCAGAGCTGAGCCGCCATGTTGACGCGCTCTGGCCGCAGGTCTGGCCCGCGCCCCAGCACGACAATTGCATCAGCCGGCTGGCCTGAATCAGCAGGCAGCAGCGTCACTAAAATCCGGCTTCCCAACCGCATCCCAAAATCAGAGCAGGTGAGGCCATAGAGCAGCAGCAGCAGGCAGCCTAAGCCGCTAATTTGCGGCTTGCGGGGAATGGCGCGAATAAACCAGGGCAGCAGGATCAGGCTCAGCAGTAAAGGCAGCAATAGAGCCGGGTGGATCAGGAGATTGAACAGCCATGCGAACAGTCCCCAGCTGAACGTCGCCCAGCGCCCAGAGGCGGTCGTGGTTCGACAAATGGCGCTGTCTAAAATGCTAGCCAAAAGAGACAAATCACCGAAACTAAGTCGTAGCCAGGTTGCTAATTCGAGCAAGGTTCACCTCAGTCTCAATGAAAGGCTGCCTCTTTCTTAACAAATCTTCCACAATAGAGGTAGGTTTCGAGCTGCATTTGTCTTTAGCTTCATTCTTGTCTCTAGAATTATTTTTGTCAGCATGATCAATTTAGCTGCCCCCGCCTCGACGCATCCCAACGACCAGCTGGCCTTTAGCTTTGCGCCCCTGTCTATGGATGCGGCTTACCAACTTGCCACAGATCCGGCCAATGGCGCAGTCGTGCTGATGAGCGGCATGGTGCGCGACCAAACCGACGGCAAAGCGGTGGTGGCGCTCGACTATCAGGCTTACGAGCCGATGGCGCTGCGGGTGTTTCAGCAGATCGCGGCGCAGATTCGCCAAAGCTGGCCTAACGTGACGCATATCGTGATCCATCACCGCACGGGCAAGCTGCAAATTGGCGAAATTAGCGTGCTGGTGGCCGTAGGCTGTCCGCACCGTACCGAAGCCTTTGCAGCCTGCAAATACGCAATCGATACGCTGAAGCATAATGCGCCGATCTGGAAAAAAGAGCTTTGGGCAGATGGTTCGAGTGATTGGGTAAGTATCGGCGACTGTGAACAGCTAGAAGAAAATTGCTAATGTATGAGCCTGTTTGGTATTACTAAATCGCTGGATAAATTCGCCCCCTAGCCCCAAGCTTGGCCGATCTCAGGTAGGCTGAAACAGGTTATAGATGGCTGCAAAGCTTAGTATGTATGCTGTATACTTCCTAAAGCCTGTAGCCAGGATTTTCAAGCCACCTCTCACCAGGAGACAAGCCACCTATGACTCAAGCAGCGACTCGACGAGTATTTATCTGCGGTTCGGCCTTGCGCGGTCAGCCTGATCACCAAAATTTACAGTCCGCCAACTTTATTAAAGAAACTCAGACTCAGCCGCTGTATCGGCTTCACGCTGCCGAAAATGGCTGGCATCCGGCGATTTATCAACCCCGCGCAGGCGGCATTTCAATTCCAGGCGAGATTTATGAAATGACGGTCGAGCAGTTTGACTATTTGGCCAGCAACGAGCCGCCGCATATGTACCCAACCGAAGTGCTGTTGGCTGATGGGGACAGCGCCACAGCCTTCTTTTATCCGCAGGAGCTGATTGAGCAGCATGGCTGGCCAGATATTTCTGGGCATGGCGGCTGGGCAGCCTACAAGCAATCGCTAGCTGCTGTGGGCTGAACTAATCTATTCGTCCAGCGGCGCTTTCCATCCGGCAATCACCAGCCCGCGCCGGTCGCCATCTAGCACCGCAATCTCTGGTAGATGCCCCATGGGCTGAAAGCCAAACCGCGTAAACAGCTTGCGGCTGGCTTCGTTATGGTCAAAATACATCGCCAGAAAAGTGGTGACGCCTAAGCTGGGAGCCTGTTCCAGCATTTTGCCGACTAAGACTGAGCCGTAGCCCTTGCCCTGATGCTGCGGCGCGATGTAAATGCTGATCTCAGCTGTAGCATCATAGGCAGGGCGTCCGCCATAAAACGAAGAGAGGCCGATCCAGGCGGCGATTTCCGCTTCGACTATCAACACCCAGAGCGGGCGGCGGGCATCGCGGTTGAGCAACCAGTCGCGGCGACTTTCGACGGTGATGGGCGTTAAATCAGCGGTGGCATTGCGGCCTGGGATCGAAGCATTGTAAATTGCCACAATTGCGGCGAGATCAGCTTCTACCGCATCGCGAATTTGCATAGAGTTACTCGTGCTATTTTGCCAGTTCAAATCTTAGTCACTTATGGTCTACGCTGTCCGTCCCAAGCAAACTGTTTCGATGCAAACCCGCGACGGGCTGCGGCTAGATGCCGATCTATATGCTCCCGACAGCCCAGAATCCTTCCCGGTGCTGCTGATGCGTCAGCCTTACGGACGGGCGATTGCCTCGACGGTGGTCTACGCGCACCCAAGCTGGTATGCAGCGCAGGGCTATATTGTCGTGATCCAGGACGTGCGGGGGCGCGGTTCTTCGGAAGGTGAGTTTAAGCTGTTCGCGGATGAAATCAGAGACGGCGAGGATGCGGTGAACTGGGCAGCAGCTTTGCCGCAGAGCAGCGGCTGGGTCGGCATGTATGGCTTTTCGTACCAGGGGATGACGCAGCTCTATGCCGCAGTCAATCGCCCGCCCGCCCTCAAAACCATCTGTCCCGCCATGATTGGCTATGATCTTTACCAAGACTGGGCTTACGAGGGCGGGGCGTTTTGCTATCAGCTGAATTTAGGCTGGGCGCTCCAGCTGGCCAGCGAAACCAGCCGACGTAAGGGCGACGCAGAAGCCTACCAGACGCTTTACAGCTCGGCGCGGGCGCTACCGCTGACCCATCCGGTCAACGCCCAGTCGGGGATTTTGCGGCAGCTAGCCCCTGACTCGCACTATCATGACTGGCGGCAGCATGATCAGCCAGATGATTACTGGCAGCAGCTTTCACCTCAGGCTCACATGGCCAACGTAGAGCTGCCAATGCTGCATCTTGGCGGCTGGTTTGATCCGCACCTCAGCGGCAGCTGGCGATTTTATCAAGAAATGGCGGCTCGTAGCGATTTGGCTCAGCATTTGGTGATTGGCGCTTGGGCGCATCTGCCCTGGGGGCGCAAGCTGGGCAGCCTTGACTATGGAGCGGCGGCAACCAGTCCAATGGATCGGCTGCAAGTCCGCTGGTTTGATCAGTTCCTGAAGGGCAAGGAGACAGGACTGCTGAATCAAGCGCCAATCAGTCTATTTGAGATGGGGAAGAATGACTGGCGGCGGTTGGAACAGCTCCCCAGCGCTGAGATAATTTATTATCTCAGCAGCACCGGACTGGCGGCAATGGATTTGCGCGAAGGCCAGCTGGTCAAGCAGCCGCAAAACTCCCAGATTCCCGATACCTTTGTGCATGACCCTTGGCGACCTGTGCCTTCTCTGGGCGGACATGCGGCATTTCCAGCCGGCGCATTGGAGCGCAGCGCCCTAGACTGTCGCACAGATATCTTAACTTACACCACCGAGCCGCTGGCCTCTGACCTGCGTTTGGCGGGCGAACTCACCGTGATGCTCGACTGTGCTGCCGATGCACCCAGCTTTGACCTCTGTGCCATTCTCAGCGAAGTCAAGCCGAATGGTGCGGTGTACAACTTTACGCAGGGCTACCGGCGCATTGTGGCTCCGGCTGATGCAGCAGCTACGCATCAGATTATGCTACAGCCCACCTGCATTTGTTTACCTGCGGGTAGCGCGCTCCGGCTCAGCGTTAGCGCCGCCTGTTTCCCAGCCTACGCGCTCAATCCCGGCACGGGCGATTGTCTGGCAGACGGACAGCTGCTGGAGGCGCGGGTAATCACCATCACGGTTTCTGGAGGGCAGCATTCTCAGGTCAGGCTAACGATGGCTTGCTAGCCTTGCTCAAGGGGAATGGGCGAGCGCTATAGTCTCATTCAAACCTTGGAGGTGCTATTTCATAAAGGACGGAGAAAAACGAGAACTGAACTCACAACTTAACGGTGCTGATCTGACTCATTTGTTGTCATGGTGGTTCCTATCAGTTTCATGCTTTTTGGGGTTAAGTTAAGAAACAAGTTAGGACGGCATTCGGGTCGGCCTTCGAGAAGCTTGGCAAATCTATCGAGTCACCTATTGGGTCACAGCTATGAGCCAGTCGCCTGTGCAGCCAGTGTTCGCCGCCCGCGCCCGTCTGGGAGAATGCCCCGTCTGGGATGCCAAGCAGCAGCAGCTCTACTGGATTGATATTCATAACCATCGGGTTCACCAGTTTGATCCTGCCACTGGCAATAGCCGCTGGTTTGAAACTGGCGATCTAGTCAGCGCCATTGCCCTAGCGGGCGACAACCGACTGCTGCTAGCGCTCCGCGATCGGCTGGCTTGGCTCGATACCCAAACCGCCCAAATTAGCGTTTTGCACCAGATCGAGTTTCCCTACCCTGATACCAGGCCAAATGACGGCAAATGCGATCCGCAGGGGCGATTTTGGATCGGCTCCATCAGCGAAGCCACCGGGCAGGCTGCGCTCTACCGCTACGACCCAGACGGCTCGCTGCATCTGATGGAAACCGGCCTCACCATTTCTAACGGGCTGGGCTGGAGTCCAGATGGAGCCACGTTTTATCTCACCGACTCGCCGCGCCGCCAGATCTATGCCTACGACTTTGAGGCAGAAACCGGCAGCATTAGCAACCGCCGCGTGCTGGTCGATCTCGGCGATGAGCCGGTTGAACCAGACGGACTGGCCGTAGACAGCCAAGGCAACCTCTGGTCAGCGCTTTGGGATGGCTGGGCGGTGGTCTGCTTCAGCCCAGATGGCAAAGAGCTTCAGCGCGTCAAAATGCCGGTGCAGCGACCCACTTGCGTGACCTTTGGCGGCGCTGACTTTAGCGATTTATATATCACTTCGGCCTCGGTGGGGCTGAGCCAAAAAGAAATTCAGCAGGGGCTTTATGCAGGCGATTTGTTTCGGTTCTCGCCCGACATTCCCGGAATGCCGACTCATTCATTTCTGAGTGCTGTTTGACTACTTAATTGACTACTTAATTGACTCAACTACAGTATGATTGCGTGAAATTCTATGGCGCAGTAGCTGCATGGTTGCCCAATTCCCTGAACGACGGATGCACTGGATTCGCTGGATCTTGACGGTCGGCTGGCTCCTGGTGATTGCCTCACTGTTTTATGATCCCTGGACGGCGGCGCTCACCCAGCCCGATCATCCCTGGAGTCCGCTGCGCCTCTCGGATCAGTGCGTCGCGGTGCAGGGGCAATGCGTTGAGCAGCAGCCCTATCCACTGGGGGCAACCCTGTTTTGGGGCGTGATTGTCCCCTCTGGTATTTTGATTTTGCTGCTGTTTGGGCATGAGCTGTGGCGGCGGATCTGCCCTTTGTCTTTCCTGTCGCAGATTCCGCGCGCGCTGGGCTGGCAGCGACAGTTTAAGCGAGAGAATTCAAAAACCGGCAAAGTCCGCTACGAGCTAGCCAAAGTTAAGTCAGATTCCTGGCTGGGTCGCAATTCTGCCTATTTGCAGTTTGGCTGGCTGTTTGTCGGCCTCTGCGGGCGCATTTTGTTCTTCAATGCCGATCGGCTGGTGCTGGGGCTATGGCTGGTTTTTACGATTGTCATGGCGATTGCCGTCGGCTACTTTTATGGCGGCAAGTCTTGGTGTCAGTATTTTTGCCCGATGGCTCCGGTGCAGACAATTTTTAGCGCGCCCAGCGGCCTATTTGGCAGCAAGGCGCATGTCAGCGATCAGCCGATTACCCAATCGATGTGCCGGGTTGTGCTGCCCGATGGCCAGGAGAAAAGCGCCTGCGTCGCCTGCCAGAGTCCCTGCTTTGATATTGACGCTGAGCGCAGCTACTGGGCCGGCCTAAATCAGCCCGCAGAAGCGCTGATTCGCTACGGCTATGTGGGGCTAGTCGTCGGCTATTTTCTCTATTACTATCTCTATGCGGGCAACTGGGACTACTACTTTTCAGGAGTCTGGAACCGCGACCCCAATCAGCTGGCCGCTTTAATGAACCCAGGGCTGTACCTGTTTGGCCAGCCGATTAATATCCCCAAGCTCTTTGCTGTGCCGCTGGTGCTGGGGCTGTTTACGGCAGCGGGCTATCTGGTCGGCAGCTGGATTGAAGGCCGACTCAAATCCCGCCAGCGCCATGCTGGTTTAGCGCCAGATATTATTCAGCACCGAATTTTTGCGATCTGCACCTTCGGCATCTTCAACTTCTTTTTCTTTTTTGCTGGTCGCCCCTTAATCCAGCTGCTGCCAGTCTGGGTGCAATATGGCTTTGATGTGAGTCTAGTGTTTTTCAGCACGCTCTGGCTGCAAAAAAGCTGGCGGCGCAGCCCCGATCTCTACAGCCGCGAGAACTTGGCAGGCCGCTTCCGCAAGCAGCTGGAGAAGCTGGAGCTAAACCTGTCGCAGCTGGGCGGACGCTCGCTGGCCGATCTCCATGCCAACGAAATCTACGTGCTGGCCAAGGTGCTGCCTGACTTTACCCGGGAAAAGCGGCATGAAGCCTACAAAGGCGTGGTGCGCGAAGCCCTGGAAGAAGGCTATGTCAACTATTCCAGCAGCCTGGAAGTCTTGCAGCAGATGCGGCAGGAGCTGGGCGTGAGTGATACCGAACATCGCGAAGTGCTAGAAGAGCTAGGGATTGAGAACCCGGAACTGCTCGACCCCAGCCGTCAGCGCAGCCTAGAGAACCAGATTCGGCTGAGCGGCTACCAAAAGTCGCTAGAGCGGCTGATGCGGCTGCGCCAAACCCAGCCCGAACTCGCCGTTTCGCTGCCACCAGACTTGAGCAAAATCCGCTCCCTGCGCCGCGAATATTCGATTACGCCCCAGGAAGAAGACTGGATTTTGCAGAGCTTCTCACCAGCCGCCAGCAGTGACCAAAAGGCCGATTTGCTGCTGGTGAGACTAGATGAATGGACGACCTGCGGCGATGCCTTAACTCAGGCGGCCCCCCTGGTTGATCCAGCGGTGGTGATGCTGCTGCAAACCAGCGTGACCCGCAAGCAGAGCTTGATTTTGCAGAGCATTCTCAGCCTGATAGCCGATGCGCCTGTTGATCTGAACGTGCAGGCCACCGTGCAGGCGCTCAAACGGCTGTCTCCGCCACCGCTGCTGAAGCAAGCCTCCCGGCTGGAGCGCCCTCTGGCTCCAGAGCTGCTAGAGCAGTTGAGCGCAGCCGTACCGCCCGCCCAGGCTCAGATGCCGCCGCCGCCGCCGCCCCAAGCGCTGGCCAGTCAGCTAGAACTATTGCTGCAACATTATGATCCGCTGGTGCAGTCAGCCGCGCTCTATGTCGTCACCCAGCTAGACGCAGATCGAACTGAATCGCTGGCCTTGAGCCTCCAGCCTGCGGCTCCACCGCTGCTAGAAACCGCAGAACAGCTGCTGGCGCTGCCGCCCGCCTCGCCGCTCAAGGCATTCCCCAGCCTAGAAAAATTGGTCTACCTGGCCAACAGCGATTTCTTTCAGGGGCTTCAGACCAAAACCCTGATGACGCTGGCCGACCAGTCTACGGTAAAAACCTACTCTGCCGAGCAGACTATTACCGCTGCGGGCGACACCTGCCGCGAACTGCTGCTGCTGCTAGAAGGCGACGCCAAAATTTGCCTTCAGCTGGCCGACGGCATTCGGACTGAGCGGCTGCATCCCGGACGGATTTTGGATGAGCTGGAGGTGCTGACCCACAGCGACTTGGAAAATACAATTATTGCCGATAGCGCCGTCACCCGGATTTTGGCTGTGCCAGTCGATGCTTTTG
>CASBQH010000300.1 GCA_949127695.1 Synechococcales cyanobacterium PMM_0073 | reverse complement strand
GGCTAGGGTGCAGAATTGCCTCTCGATAGCGGCGGTATGAAGGCAATTGCAGATCTAGCTGCTCAGCAAACCGCACTGTAGCCTGCTGGGCGGTTAGATTGGGTAGATTATTGGGCAGAGCATTGGGCAGATCAGGCGGAGTCGCGATCCGTCGGGTGAAGCGAGAGACTCGAAATTGCAAAGCTCGGCCAAACAGCCAGCCCGCTACCGGCAAGGCCAGCAGACTCAGAAAAGTATAGGTCGGCAGCTGCACCTTCACGCCCGTATAGGCTGCGCCATAGTTCGCGCCGCTGGGGTCATAGAGCAGCTGATAGCGATCGAGCCAGTAGCCACAGGCCAAAACCAGCATTAGCCAACCTGCTAGCCCGCAGAGATGGCGGAGCTGTCTGGCCGAAAATCCGGGGAAGTAGCCCTGATTCAGGCTGTCGGCTGAACGTAGATAGAGCAACCCAACTGACAGAAAGCTGAGTGTCGTTAGCCCCAGCAGCCAAAATTCCAGCAAATCCCACAGCGGCAAGCTGAAAATATAAAACCCGACATCTCGGTTAAACAGCGGCTCCGTGGCATTGAACGGCACTTGATGCAGCACCAGCAGCAGCAGATCCCACCGCTCAGACAGCAGCAGCGCAAACATCAGGCTGACCGTCAGCGCCACGACTCGCAGGCTGAGGCGAGGGTAGAGCAGCAGCAGCAGGGTGAGGCCAGCCACCAGCAGCGGCTGCCAGGGTTGAGTGAGCCAGTCTTGCAGCAGGCTCCAGAATGCCTGCTGACCAAATTTCAGCGGGACAGATAGCGTCGTACTGCGAAGGCTGAGGTTGGGCTGCCAGTGGCTGACGGCAATCCGCCCGTAGTAGAGCAGGCTGGTGGCCAGGATACTGCTCAGCAGCAGCAGCAGCGGCAGCAGGGTGACGATTCGCAGGGAACCGGATTGTCTTGGACGCTCTACTTCAAATTCGGGCGCTGGCCATGCCTGACGCTGAGCAATGCTGAGATTGTGCCAGAGGAGTCCAAGGCTGAGCGTCAAGACAAAAATTCCGATGCCAATTTGCGTGCTCAGACGAATGCCATAGACTCGAAAATAGCCCAGCGAGCTAAACCAAAATCCTTCGGCCAGCATGGTGCTGAGCAGATCGAGCAGCAGCAGTCCCCCAATTCCGAGCGCCATTACCTGGAGAATCCGCCTGCTGTGCTCCAGCCAAAATTTCTGCATGGCCGATCTATCTACCCCAATCAAGCTGTCTTTACTAGGATATCTAGAAAGAACGGGGCAAGGGGAGGTAGAGATTGCGGAAGCTTGGCCTATTGCTCGCGTCGCTAGGGGCGTTCTTCAAGTTGCCGAGAGATCATGGCAGGCCAATTCAACCTCTGTCGGAAAGACAACAGCGGACAGCCGCAAGGTTCAGAGGTTCCGACTTCTGAGTCAATCAGCTATTTGACCCTGCTGCGCGGGGTGACTGCATCCCAACCCAGCGCCTGTAGTCTTCCGACATCAGGCCATAGCAGCAATCGAGGGGTTCAATCTGTCACTGCCTCAAGCCTGTGATGACTATGAGCTGTATTTGCGACTGACTCAACGCTCTCCAGCTCACTGCCATAATCAGGTCGTGGCAGACTACTACAGATATGGCTGCGGCCTTAAAACGCGGCCAGTTTAGAAAGGCCAGCCAAATTTTAGCGCTGGCGCTACAGCATTATCCCCAAGGGCTGCTGGCTTACGGGAAAGAGCTAGCTGCAAAGCTCTCGCCATTTAAACCAGCCGATGCTGGCGAGCTATAAGTAGCTGTAAGTAACAGAAAGCTTCAAGCCAGTTCGGCATCTGAGGGTGGGTTCAGCGGCCTAAATGCCTCTGGCTGCATATAGTCTGGGAAGCCGCTGATTGGCTTAATTTCAGGCAATCTATAGGTCAGCGCCTTGCTGGTTTGCTTATGCAGCCCCACTAAGGCTTCAGCTAGCTTGACTGCTGCTGCCACAGCATCAATCACCGGCACTCCCAGCCGCTGCTCTAGCTCAACGTCGAGGCGGCTCATCCCGGCACAGCCCAGACAAAGCGCCTCGGCTCGGTCTTGTTCAATTGCCAGTCGCCCAGCGGATTCTAGCGCCTCTAGCGTGGCGGAGCGAGCGTTTTCGGTTTCAATCACCGGAATGCCCGTGGTGCGAATTGAGACGCAGCGCTGAGCAAAGCCCGTTTTGGCAATTGTTTTTTCAATCATGTCCAGCGCCCGATGCTGCGTGGTCACGACGCCCCAGCGAGCGGCCAGCATATTGGCCACATACATGCTGGCCTCGGCAATCCCAATCACCGGCTTGGTCGTAATCTCGCGGGCGGCTTCCACGCCCGGATCACCCCAGCAGGCAATCACAAAGGCATCGTAGTGATCTTTGCCCAGCACCACCTGCTCCAAAATACCTGGAATGGCCAGATACTCGTCGTAGTAGCTTTCAATCGACTGCGGACCCGCTTTGGGCTGCGTCGTGTCCACTCTAGTCTGCTGAGCCCGCGCTGCCTGTGCAGATTGATCTATGCCCAGCGTCATTGGTGCGTAGGTATTGCCATTAATTACCTGAATCTGGATCAAATCAGACATGGCGGCAGAGAGCGCAACATCTGCATTTTACTGGAATTTAGCTGGGCGCTTCAATCTTTGTTGCCGCAGCTCAAAAGTAGCTCAGGTTGTGTTTAGACAAAATCACTCATTTTAAAACACAATATACGGGATGGATTAATCTCTATCCCGTATATCTCTCTATCTATCTAGCTGAAATTTAACTGAACCACTATGGGGATAAGATTGCTAATTGGCCGCAGGCTGATCTTGACCTGACGATTCTAGATTCGCATCTTGTCCAGTCAAGCTGATCTTCACAGCTTGGCCACGCCGTTCTTCTACTTTGGGTAGCGTTAATGTCAAGCTGCCGTCTTTATATTCAGCCTGCACTTTGTCATTATATTTCGCAATTATCTAAACTGGAAAAGCAGAGTCCAGAAATTAGATTCAGTATGCTTCAATCCACCCAGCGCAGCAGGCTAGACGAGTCAAACGACCTAGAGTTTTATCAGCAGCCGCGATTTGTGACGCATGTAGATGCGGGCTTTATCGACCAGCTCACTGCACTTTATCGCCAGCAGCTTCAGCCCCAGAGTCGCGTTTTAGACCTGATGAGCAGCTGGGTGTCGCATCTGCCCGCCGAGCTAGAGTTTGCCCATGTGGAAGGGCATGGCATGAATCAGGCCGAGCTGGCGCGCAACCCCAGGTTGAACCATTACTTTGTTCAGAATCTGAACCAAAATCAGCTGCTGCCGCTACCCGACCAGTCGTTTGATGCGGTGCTAAATACGGTGTCAGTCCAGTATCTCCAGCGGCCAGAGGCCGTATTTGCCGAAATCTATCGCGTCCTGAAGCCGCAGGGCATTTGTATGGTCAGCTTCTCGAACCGGATGTTTTACCAGAAGGCAATTCAGGCTTGGCGCGATGGCTCTGAAGCCGAGCGGGTGAATCTGGTCAAAAGCTATTTTGCTGCCGTGCCGGGGTTTGAGCAGCCAGAGGTGGTGGCGCAGACGAGCGCCCTGCCTGCGTTTTTGCAAATGCTGGGAGTAGGCGGCGGCGATCCGTTCTATGCGGTGATGGCTCGCCGCCAAGAATCTGCCCAAAGCTAGCCTGCTCTAAACCGCAAAACTGTTCTCCCGATGTACATAAGTTTTGGACAGTTTTGTTTATGATTGGGAAATTCTTTGGGATCTGCGCGCTATGCTGCTTGAATCGAGTCCTTCTGCCCCATTGCCCAGCCAATCCTTGTCTTTTGATTCACCCCAAATCGACTACAGCCGCCATACCGTGCGCCCAATTGGCGTCTACGCCCTGCACGGGCTAGCCTCTGACCGCCAGCGGCTGATGGCAATCGACTGGGTGCGTGGCTATCTGGTGCAGGTGAACCCGACCACTGACAGCACGAGCGTTTTGAATACCCACCAGGCCGAGGCGTTTCAGGATGGGTCAGGGCTGGCTGTTTGGGAAGATCAAGTCTGGTTTGCCAAAGGCAACGCGGTGTTTTACTGCGGCGCTGACTTCCAGCCTCAGCGCTTCGTCGAGCTGCCCTATCCGGTAGATGGCGTCGCCGTCTGGCAGTCCACGATCTATATCAGCTCGCAGAAGCTGGGCTATATTGCTGTGTATGACCGCACAACCGCGCGCCCAATCACCCGCTTCCCCAAGCCCGGAGTTGGAATTGAGCGGCTGACGGTGCGGGATGAGGAGCTGTGGATCTGCGATGACTTAGAGCGCTCGGTCTACTGCATGGATCGCGCCACGGGTGAAGTTCAGTTTAGCGTTTTGACGCCCTACGATCTGCCCTCTGGACTGGCCTTCCACCCGCACCCCAACGGCGGCGAAGACCTGCTTTACGTCGCCTATGCCACCGAAGAATACTACATCCGCGACAACCCGAATGATCTGGATAACCCCAGAGAGCTGACCCTACGCGACCGCACCTTTATCCATCCGCTGCATATCAAATATGACGCGGCTCAAGGCTATGCCCTCTCCAACGGCTACTTGATCGAAATGTCCTACGTCGAGGAGCTGTCGCAGCTAGAATCCGTATCGCTGACCAATTTAGAATGGCGGATTGCCATGCCAGCCACCACCGATCGCCAGAAGGTGCTGCGAGTCGAACCGGTTGGCCTGCCCTTTACCGAAGAAGAGCAGGGCGGACAGCGGGTGGCGGTGTTTCGGTTTGACCAGATGGCTGCCGGAGAGAGCCGGATTTTCGGCTGGAAAGCCTTGATGGAGGTGCGCGGGATTAAATATCGCCTGACGCCGCGCGATGTCGAACAGCTGCCGCCGCTCTCTGAAGAACTCAGTCAGAAATATTTGGTGGATGACGACGACTTAGCAATGGACTCCAGCGTGATTCAGGCAGCAGCACGCGAGGCAATTGGCACAGAAACCAACCTGCTGCGTAAAATTCTCCGCATCCGCAACTATGTCTACGATCGGCTCTCCTACAGCATTAAGCCACATATTGACAGGCCGGACGTGGCGCTGGAGCGGGGCACAGGCTCCTGCGGCGAATATGTAGGGCTGCTGCTGGCGCTGGCTCGGCTCAACGGGATTGCCTGCCGCACGGTCGGTCGCTACAAATGCCCGCCTGATCCTGATCAGCGGGGCATGCCTTTGCAGCCTGACTTTAACCATGTCTGGATTGAGTTTTACCTGCCAGGGCGGGGCTGGCTGCCAATGGAGTCCAACGTAGATGACGTGATAGAAGGTGGCCCTTACCCGACGCGGTTTTTTATGGGCTTGCCCTGGTTTCACGCCGAAATTGCCAAGGGAATTTCGTTTGAGAAAATTGCGGCGGCAGATATCCCGGAAGATACCTCGATTGGCGATCTGTCGATCAACCATATTCGCTTCACGATTTTGCAGGAGCTGCCGCCGCCGTAGGCTGCCTATTGTGCCGGGATGGGGCGCTACGAGACGGCTTCCTCGTTTTCTTCAGCCTGCGATAGCGATTGCAGGTCAGCTATCAGTTGCTCTAGCGTGACGGCAT
>CASBQH010000299.1 GCA_949127695.1 Synechococcales cyanobacterium PMM_0073 | reverse complement strand
GTACTGGAACCTGGCCGAAAACGTCTTGCTAATCTGGCACGTTACAGAGAAGCCTATCAGCAGGAAGTCAAACGTCGATACCCTCTAAATGAAAGAAAAATCTCAGACCTGAAAGACTGGCAGCAGACTGTTTTGGGACTGAGGGATAAAGATGTCGCACCCATACAAGAACAAATCGTTTGCCAGCGTATGCGTCAAATTCCCGGGGAGCGACACCCAATCTCATCACCTAATTCACGCAGTCATGCTCAGAGAGCAGGTCATCCAGAACCAAGCGAACATCGGCCTAATGGCACCAGAGAGCTGCTGCTGTTGAGTGCACTGATTGTTGGAGGTTGGTTCGGCGCTCTGGTGTTCTTCAATCTGATGGAGGCTAAGAGTAATTCGCCATTTGTTGAATCTTTGGCCAGCTCCATTGGTGGCTTTCTCAATGGGGTCGCAATTTGGTCATCACAAAACTCAAATTCGCACGACTCACAGGGACTGCTAAAAATCCTTTTATTTGGCCTGTCTGGAGCCATTGTCGGAATACTGATGTGGCAGTTAATTCCCAACGAAAGAGACAATAGTCTGCTTCAGGTGGGTTTTAGCTCTGCAATCGGTATCCTCGGCTTATTTCTCTATCGCACTTTTTGGAATAGAGGGCGGTTTTAGTCTACTAATGAATTGCTACATTACCAGCAGCGGTTTAATCTGCTTGAGCCAGCAAATAGTCGATCAGTTCCGCCACACCCGCTCCGCGCACCCCTTTGGCCACCCAATCAGCTTCAGCTTTCACCGCAGGCAGAGCATTGGAGACCGCTGCCGCAAAGCCGCAATATTTCAGCAGATGCAAATCATTTTCCGCATCGCCCACGCCGACCGTTTGAGCCGGGGAGATCTCTAACTCTTGCAGCGCGGCTTTCAGGCCAAATGCCTTGTCGATGCCGGTGGGCAGAATCATGACTGCTCGCTTGTTCAAGATCACCTGAAGCTCTAGCCCCAGCTGCTGAATCAGTGCGGTCGCCTCAGCGTCATAGGGCTGCCAGGTTGCCAAAATGACCCGTCCGACCGTAAAAGCAGCCAGCTGACCGCTCTGGATCAGCTGGGCAAACTCGCCGTCAGCAGTGGCAAAAATCTTTGAGCCATCGCCAATCTGCTGCCGCAGCTGCTGTGCAAATTCAGCTGGGGGCGGATCGCTCAGCAGCTTCACGGTCTGGCTGGGCGGCTGGTAAAGCACGGCTCCGTTTTCAGCCACCACCCAGTCAAACAGCTCAGGCGGCGCATACTGCGGAAAAACCTGGAGCCAGTCATCCAGCATCCGCCCCGTCACCAAAATCAGCCGTCGTCCGGTGGCTCGCCAGCGCTGCAAAGCGGCCAGAGTCGCAGCATCCACTGCCCCTTCGTTCGCGATTGTCCCGTCGTAGTCAGTCGCCAAAGCCAGGTAGGTCATGGGCGCAAGGAGTTGTTCACGAGCGTCAGCGGCTAATCATAGCGGTTAATCATAGTGAATCAGCAGTTCGCCTTCTGTCTGCTCAGATGCCTCTACCTGCACTGCCTGCCGGGTTTGGTCTCGCAAAATTCGCCTTGCCCGCCAGCGCCGAATCGCAATCGCGGCGCGCAGAATGGGCGGCAAATAGCCGTTGCGTGCCAGTAGCTCGGCTTCGTCCGGCAGATCTCCCAGCCGGGGCTGCACGTTCAGGCAGTCAGAGAGCTTGCCCAGATAAGGCTCCAGGTTCAGCAGCCGCAGAATCTCGTCCGCCGACTGATAGCGGTCGCGGACTGAAATTTTCAGCATTTTGTCGAGAATCTTACCAAAATGCTCGCTGACATTTACATAGTCTTGCCAATTCACCTCGCCGGTGGTGGAGTCATAGCTAAACTCCATCGGCGGCTTGCCGGTCAGCATATAGAGGCAAGTGACGCCCAGCGCAAAAATATCGCTAGAGTAGGTGGCGCGCAGCGAGAGCTGTTCGGGGGGCGCAAAGCCCAGCGTCCCGACAAAATGCGTGGTGGCTGCCTTCTGGGTATTCTGACTCGCTTGGACAAACTGCTCTTTCACGGCTCCAAAGTCAATCAGCACCAGTCGCCCGTCGTCCTGGCAGCGAATGATATTGGGAGGCTTAATGTCTCGGTGAATTACCTGATTCTCATGCACGTAGCTCAGCACTGGCAGCAGCTCTCGGAGAAACTGCTTGACCTCTAGCTCAGAGAGCTTGCCCCGGTTGCGAATCTCTTTGGTCAGCGTCCGCCCCCGCACATATTCTTGCACCAGGTAAAAATTGCCCTCTAGCTGAAAATAGTCCAGCAGACGCGGAATTTGGGCATGGCTACCCAGCTGGCTCAAAATCTTAGCCTCCCGCTCAAACCGCTGGCTGGCACGCTGCAACACGACCGGATTGCTCACCTTGGGGCAGAGCAGTTTGATCACGCAGAGGGGCGAACCGGGCAATGTCGCATCTTTGGCCAGATATGTCACCCCAAAACCGCCTCTCCCCAGCGTTCTCACGATCTGGTAGCGGTCTCGAAACAGGTTTTCCGTTCCACAGAAATCGGCAAGCGGCGTCTGGTGTTGAGGATTGGCGCGGAGCTGGTCAAGCTTGGGGAGCGATGAGTCCATCTGAGAAACCAATGGTTGGAGGAGGTCAAATTGCGAGCTTGGCCTAGTAGATGCCAAGGTTGGAGCAGGATTGGCGTGGGATTAGAAGCTCGTCTACATTGCTGATCTATATCATTGTTACTCAGCGTCATTGTTATTCAGCATCTTAGAGTTACTGCTGATGGCATGGCAGTGACCTGAAGCCGAATTCTGATGACTTAGAGCTTAAAATTCCAGACTGATCTCGATTTTTAAGGGGCGCAATCAGCCTGCGATAGCTAATAGCTAAGCTTAATTTCAAGATATGCAGGTTTTGGCCGAGATTGACTGTGGATGCTAGACCAGCCAGCTCGGATGCCTACCAGGCAATATAGCATTTCGACCTCTGGGAGATTGATAAAGACATCGTAAAGCCATGATGTGGCTCAAGCCGCGCCCTCACCGTTACCAATAGTCGGCCACATCGTAGCCCAGATCCGCCAGCATTTGCCGAAACAGCGGCAGACTCAGTCCAATTACGTTGCTGTGGCAGCCTCGAATGCTTTCCACAAACAGCCCGCCGCGCCCTTCTAGCGCAAAACATCCGGCGCATTGCAGCGGCTCGCCCGTCGCCACATAGGCTTCAATCTGCCGCTGACTGACCAAGGCAAACTCCACTTCGGTGACTTGATAGCGCGATAGCTGCCGTCGCTGCACCTGATCAATTAGCACATGCCCGGTGTACAGCGCTCCAGTCTGGCCGCGCATCTGCTGCCAGCGCTCAATCGCCTCCGCCGGATTCGCAGGCTTGCCGTAAATCTCTCCGCCCAAGGCCAGCACCGAATCGCAGCCTAAAATTAGCTTGCCGTTTAGCTGAGCCGCTACGGCTGCGGCCTTGCCTTCAGCTAGCACCTGCACGAGGTCTTTGGGCGAATCTAGCTGCACCTGCGACTCATCAAAATCGCTGGGATATACCAGCGGCTCGATGCCAGCGGTTCGCAGCAGACGGAGGCGAGCCGCAGAGGCAGAGGCGAGAACCAGCGGCGGAATGCCCATTGAGAAACCTAAAAATTAGCAACCTAAAAATTAGCAACTTTGCGCTAGTAAACTGAAAAAGTATTGACCACTTTACGAAACAGATCCTGCGACTTTTCCCAGCGCCGCTCGTTGGTGGAGAGGTTAAAGGTAAACAGCTGTCCCCGACGCACCACGGCGCTGGCTAAGTTGTGCCGCTGCTGCTGGTTGGGCAGCGTAATCGCATATTCCATCAGGTAGTAGGTTTCGTTGCCCACCTCGCGGCTTTGGGCGCTAACCAGCTCAGCTTGCCGTCCTGATCCAGGTGGGGCAATCGCGTTTTTTGAGAGCCGATAGCCGACCTCAGTCGGGCTACCCAGTTCGGTCAGCGATTTGTCATCCGGCACCGGATTGATCACGACGCTGACGTTTTCCATTTCTTCAATTAGATCATGGAATACTACGTCTGGGCCATCCTCTACCTTGGCTTCAATCCAACCATTGGGATAGAGAAACTCGTAGCCTTCATAGGTGTTGACATAGCTTTTTAGGCTTAGCGTCGCCGGGGTACAGCTCTGGAGGCTCAAGCCCAGAACGATCAATAGCACAACGGCAATTCGCTTCAGCATTTCGATTTCCTGGCAGTTTCACAGCTATTTTATCTGGTTTGGGGACATCAATTGAGGTAATTCACAGACCGGGCTGAGCCTGCAAGCAAGCCTCTAGATCCAGCGCTGCCAGCTGGGCATAGGCATGATCGATCGAGCCACGACCGCGCAGAAAGCCGGTATTGGCTCCCGGACAGAGATGGCTGAGCGTTGCGGGCGTGAACTGCTGGCGCAGAGCTTGGACGCTCCGAATCTGCCTCGGCCAGTGGAAGGTCTTGGCAAGGCGCAGCGGCATGGGAACCGCCTCGGCATTGGGCAGCAAATGTCGTCCAGAGAACAAAACGCCGCCGTAGCCCTGATGATAGAGGCAGGCCGAACCCGGCGAATGGCCGCAGGTCCAAATCGCTCGACTGGTCGGACTCAGCTGAATTTCTTGGCCAAAAGTCGTGACCGCTAGACCGGGCAGCAGATAGGCTTCCTGCTCCTGGATCAGCAGCCGCGCCCCAAACGCCTGCTGAATTTCCTTGACTCTGCCCATCCCCCCCCGATGGGTGAGAAACAGCCAGTCTAGGCCGCCCTGCTCGGTCAAAAACGCCTGAGTAGCCGGATTCCAGGCTGGACAGTCAATCAAAATATTGCCAGTTGGCTCTCGCAGCAGATAGGCCGTGCCGCCCAGGGTGTCGCGGTTTGGCGCAAAGGCAAAAATGGTTTCAAACAGCTGGCGGGGAGGCTTGAGGCCAGCCTGATTCATAGCTTGGCTCATATCAAAACTTTCAGAACTCAACGGCAAAACTTAATAAAAGCTGAAATCTAACTTCGGCGGCGATAGGATGAGAAACCTAGCGGGCATAGTAAAGCTAGCCCTGAAATTGATCGCTCAGCTCACAGCTCACAGCTTAAACCTGCTTGAGCATCTTGAGCGACGCGAGTACACTGAGTAAAACCCCCTAACGACAAATTTGCGGCTCCTGTGCCATTCGCCAGATTTCCCCCTGAATTTCGCAATCTGTCACTGCTGCTGACAGCTATCCATCGCGAGTTCATTAGAATTGTCAGCAACGTTAATTTCTGTTTCTAAATCAACCTGAGGAATCCACCGTGGCAAGCCATAAAATCCTAGTTATCGATGACAGCCGAGTTATTCGTAATATGGTGCGGGACATGCTGCCCAAGGGCAATTTCCAGGTGCTGGAAGCGAAGGATGGCGTCGAGGGGCTCAACTGCATTCGGCAAGAGCGCCCCAACCTGATTATGTTAGATTTTCTGCTGCCTCGGATGAGCGGCTGGGAAGTCTTCCAGCAAATTCAGACCCAGCCTGACCTGCAATCAATTCCGCTGGTGCTAATGTCTGGGCGGCGCGAAGAAGTGACCGAGAAGATCCCAGAGCCGTTTGAGTATTTTGAGTTTGTTGAAAAGCCGTTTGAGCAGAAAGACTTAATTGAGGCGATTAAGGCGGCAATGGCCAAGTCGCGTCTGCCGCGTGCCAGAGTCGCTGCACCTGCTGCCACCTCTGCCGGGGGTGATCTGGCGGCGCTCAACCAGAAAGTTGAGAAAATGCAGGCCGAAATTGACCTGCTGAAAAAGCAGCTAGGGCAGGTGATGGCCTTTGTGAAACAGAAGCTGAAGTAGCTGGATTTCCTTAGAAGTTCTTTAGAGCATGTTGAGAGGGTGTCTGGCACCTCCTTAGAGCGGCTTCTGGCTAGGAATGCCAGCCGGACGCGGAAATTCTGGGGGCGTTGGCTGGATTTTCTTCAGGTAAATACAGTGCCGGACGCTCTGGCTGATCGGCGTGGTGAATGCATCAATCCGGTCAATTACGCCGCCGAGCTGGGCGACAGCTGGCTCTAAAGCTCTGCCCTCCTCAGCCAGCCACTGCCCCCGATAGAGCACCGCCATTCCTCCCAGCTTCAAAAGCGGCAGCGTATATTCAGCGCAGATCGCAGGCGCAGCCACAGCGCGAATCGTGGCCATGTCAAAGCTGGCTCGATATTCAGACATCTGGCCAATTTGCTCAGCTCGACCCGCCAAGCTGCGGATCGGCAGCTCCAGTTGCTTAGCTAGCGCTTCTAGAAAAGCCACCTTTTTGCGCGTCGAGTCTAGCAGCGTGATCTGCCAGTTGGGGCAAGCAATCGCCAGCGGCACGCCCGGAAAGCCTGCTCCGGTACCCACATCAATTAGGCTCAGCGGCTGAGGCGTAGTTTCGTTCAGCTGCGGAAAGATGCCGCGCAGCGAGTCCCACAGATGCTTTTCCCAAAATTCGGACGGCTCAGTGATCCGGGTGAGATTAAGCTGCTGATTGCCCTGCAAAATCTGCTGATAGAGCCGCTGGAGCTGAAGCTGCTGGCCGCTATTAGGAGACCAGCCCAAGGTTTGCGACCAGAGCGCCTGCGACCATTCAAATTCTAAAACTGGCAGCATAGAGATTTTGCGGCTACTTCACTCACGGCTATTTAATTAACGGTCGAGCCGCTAGCGTTGCCGGATCAACGGCGGTTAAATTGCCATAGTCCAGCGTCCAGCAGCGGTCGGCAATCCCCAGCATTTCACCCGGCTCATGTGAAACGACCAAGAG
>CASBQH010000298.1 GCA_949127695.1 Synechococcales cyanobacterium PMM_0073 | reverse complement strand
TCTTGGTCTATCTCCAGAGTTTGTCGGGCGGGCTGGTCGGCTCGCGCTGGGCGCTTCATCAGTGCCTCTGGGGGTCGCAGCTCTGTAGCGTCATGAATACGCATTTGCTGGGCGTGGTTCCGGCCAGCTTGGCAACGCTGATCACGGTGGTTATGGCTTGGCGCACCCCAGCCTTACAGCGGCTGATCCGGCGGCTGGCAAATTTAGCAGGCGGGCTGCTGCTGCTGCAAGTCTTGCTGGGCGTGGCCACCTTTCGGCTGCATCTGCAAGTCGAAATGCTGACCGTGATGCACCAGATGATTGGCGCGTCGCTGCTGGGGATGCTGGTCTGCCTCACGGTGATTGGCCTGCGCGATCGGGCAGTGGCGCTGCGCTTAGAGACTGCGGCTGAGAGCCAGTCGGTCTAGACCGACTGGCCTGAACATCTCGAAAAATATTTGGTTTTACACAGGAAGAACATGCAAGAAACAACCTGGACAACGGCGACGCGGCATCACCAAAATGCGGGTCAAGTGCTCCAAAGCTACTGGCAGCTGACCAAGCCGAGAATTATTATCCTGCTGCTGGTGACGACCGCAGGCAGCATGTGGATTGCGGCCAAAGGTGAGGTTGATCCGCTGCTGCTGCTGGTGACGCTGCTGAGCGGAGCGCTGGCCGCCGCCTCAGCCAACACGATTAACTGCCTCTATGACCGCGATATTGACTATGACATGGAGCGCACCCGGCATCGGCCTCTGCCTTCGGGTCGGATTCAGCCCCGCGACGCGCTGATTTTTGCAATTGGGCTGGCGGCGCTCTCGTTTACGCTGCTGACGGTGTTTGCCAATCTGCTCAGCGCCTTGCTGGCCATGTCGGGCATTGTCACCTATGTCTTGGTCTATACGCATTGGCTGAAGCGGCACAGCACCCAAAATATCGTGATTGGCGGCGCGGCAGGTGCAATTCCGCCGCTGGTGGGTTGGGCAGCGGTAACGGGCGAGCTGAGCTGGACGGCATGGCTGTATTTTCTAATCATCTTTCTCTGGACGCCGCCGCATTTTTGGGCGCTGGCAATGATGATCCAGAAAGACTATGCCAAAGTTGGCGTGCCGATGCTGCCCGTGATTAAAGGCGACGAGGTGACGGCCAAGCAAATCTGGATCTATAGCCTGCTGCTGATTCCGGCGACGCTGCTGCTGGTCTATCCGCTGCAAGAACTAGGCGCGGTCTATGCGGCGATTGCGCTGGGTCTGGGGGCGCTGTTTCTGGTTAAGGCTTGGGCATTGCTGCAAGCGCCTTCTGATCAAGCACTGGCGCGCTCGCTGTTCAAATATTCGATTCTCTATATGATGCTGCTCTCGGCTGGGATGGCGATTGACAGCCTGCCGATGACGCATCAGCTGGTGGCGAGTTTGGGCGAGCAGGTGACGGCTGCGATGACCATAGCGCAGAGCCATCTGCCCGTTAGCTAGTCTAGTCAGCGAATCTCGCTAAGATAAAGCTAGTAATTTTGATGGCATCGTCATGGCTCCTGCGGTTGTAATTGAAGATTTGCAAAAGCGCTACGGGTCGCTGGAGGCGCTGAAGGGCGTTTCGTTTGAGGTGGCTCCCGGCGAGATCTTTGGGCTGCTTGGCCCGAATGGCGCTGGCAAAACTACCACCCTGCGCTGCCTCTGTACGCTGGCTGCTCCCGACTCAGGCCGGATCGAAGTCTCTGGGATTTCGGTGCTGGATCAGCCGAAGCTGGCGCGGCAAAAGCTGGGCTACGTGGCGCAGGAAGTGGCGCTGGATAAGGTGCTGACTGGACGCGAACTGCTCCAGCTTCAGGCCGCGATCTACCATTTGCCTGCTGGCAGCATTTCGTCGCAGATTGATCAAGCGATTGCGCTGCTGGGTTTGCAGGACTGGGCCGATCAGCGTACTGGCACTTATTCAGGCGGCTTAAAAAAGCGGCTGGATTTGGCGGCTGGCCTGCTGCATCGGCCCGATCTGCTGGTGCTGGATGAGCCGACCGTCGGGCTAGATATTGAGAGCCGAGTGGTGGTCTGGGACTTTTTGCGGCAGCTCCGCGAGCGTGGTACGACCATTTTGCTCACCAGCCACTATCTAGAAGAAGTGGACGCGCTGGCCGACCGGGTGGCGATTATTGACCAGGGCAAGGTGATTTCGTCCGGCACGCCTTCAGAATTAAAAGACCGCGTTGGCGGCGACCGAGTGACGCTGCGGATTCGCGAGTTTACCCCGGCGGATGAGGCGGAGTCGGCTAAGTCGATGCTGCAAGCGATGCCGTTTGTGCAGGAGGTGATTATTAACGCGGCGCAGGGCAATTCGCTGAACCTGGTTGTGACGCCCCAGAGCGAGGCGCTAATTACAATTCAGCAGGCGCTTAAAGCCGCGAATCTGCCCACCTTTGGCATTTCGCAGTCGCGCCCCAGCTTGGATGATGTCTATCTGGCTGCGACGGGTAAAACGCTGATGGATGCTGAAATGGCCGCTGCCAGCAGCCGAGATTTGAAAGCTGAGCGTAAGCAAAATATGCGGTAAACTATGGCCTCTCTGCTGCCCGCCAAATCTCGCAAACCAGAAGTTTTCTACCCCAGCTCAGACGGCGCTCCTTTGGCAGAAACTTCGGTTCACGTTGATGCGATGATCAATGTGGGGGTGGCTTTGCGCCATTACCTGTCGGCTCAGCCGGCGATTGTGCTGGCCGATCAGTTTCTCTACTATGCCGAAGGCTTCCCGAAGCTGCGGGTTGCGCCCGACATTATGGTAATTTTTGACGTGCCGCCGGGAGCCAGAGATCACTTTAAAACCTGGACAGAAGGCCAGTCGCCTGCCGTGATTTTTGAAATTACTTCTGCCGGATTCTACCGAGAAAACGGCCAAAGACTGCCAGCCCCCAGTCAGCTGATCGATATTTTGGCACAGGAGACTTTGGCTCGACAGGCAGCTGAACAGCGGGCTGAGCAGGAAAGCCAGCGCGCCAATCAAGCTGAGTCAGAAGCATCACGGCTGCGCGAAAAACTGCGATTGCTGGGGATTGATCCTGATGCTTAGCGCGGCAACGCTGCATCCGCTGCCGCCGCCGATCAGGTCAGGGCAGGCCGTGACTGCACTTGCGCCGATGCAGGATGTGACGGATCTCTATTTCATGAGCGTAATTGCCAGCTATGGCAGCCCCGACTACTTTTTTACTGAGTATTTTCGGGTGCATCCTAGCTCGACGCTGGATAAAACCATTCTACGCTCGATTACTGAGAACCCAACCCAGCGGCCTGTTTTTGCCCAAATGATTGGCGAGAGCATCCCCGACTTGGTGCGGACGGCAAAGCTGCTGAGCCAGTACCCAGTCGCAGGCATTGACCTGAACATGGGCTGTCCGGCTCCGCGTATCTATCGCAAAAACGTGGGCGGCGGGCTGCTGCGCGATTTGGATAAGGTGAACCAAATTTTGGGGGAGCTGCGGCAGGCGGTACCGGGGCGATTTAGCATCAAAATGCGGATTGGCTTTGAGGATACGGCAAATTTTGAACCGCTGCTGGATCTGCTCGACTGCCACGGGATAGATTTGCTCAGTCTGCATGGCCGCACGGTGAAGGAAGCCTATCACGGCGCGGTGCATTATGACCTAATTGCGCGGGCGGTGGCGCGGCTCAGCTGTCCGGTGCTGGCGAATGGCAACGTTACTTCGGCGGCGGCGGCGGCTTCGGTGCTGGCACAGACAGGAGCGGCGGGCGTAATGGTGGGGCGCTCGGCAATTCGCAATCCCTGGATTTTTCGGCAGATTCGGCAGCAGCTGAGCGGTGAGCCTGTGGTGGCGGTGCGGCTAGCCGAAGTGCGCGACTATATTGAGCGGTTGCGCCAAACGCCGACTGCAATGACTGTACCTGCCAGAGCGCGGGTTAGCTTTTTGAAAATGTACCTGAACTACATTGCTCAGGGCGTGGATGCGGAGGGAAATTTTCTGCGGCAGATGCGGCTGGCACAAACGGAAGCTGAGCTGTTTGCGGTCTGCGATCGGCATTTGCTGGGCGACCCGGATGCGCTGTTTGCGGCTGAGCCTTATCCGGGACTGTTGGCGCGTCCTGGTTCTGAGTCTGCGAGGTCAGCTAGCGCTGCTGAACGCTCGGATTTGATCAGCAGCGCTAGCTTGGCTGAACTTACCGCAGCAGCACGCTCATAAATTTGCCGGGAGCAAACGGTACAGGAACCATTGGCGAAAACTGGTGGCGGTCGGTAATCAGCTGATTGACGTACATTTCGCTGATGATGTGATTCACCTGCTCTCGCGTGCCGACGATCCAAACCTGCGCTCGCTCGCCAAGCGATTCTGGCAGCAGTTCGTTGAACTCTGAAGTCATGATATTTAGCCTTTTTCTTTTGTGGGGTTCAAGAAAAAGGACTCAAGACGACGGTTTCTCAAACCGCTTAGGTTGCGAGGCTGGCCAATCCAGTAGAATCGACACAGCTTGCCTTTCTGCGGGTAGCAGACAGGTAGGTTAGCTGGCTAGTCGTGGTGCAAACACTTCTAGCTAGCGCCCTCGCCTCAAGCCTTAATCACTGGCGGACGGAACCAACCAATTTGCAAAGCATAGGGCAAAACCCTGGGTTAGCGCAAGGGGGAATTGGAGAATATTCGTGTTTTCTGTCAGCCATCCAGCGGACTTCTGACGCCTCTGCCGCCTCGATTTAGCACATGCTGTAGATCATCGTTGTCTTGACATCTTTATGCCCCAATAGCTCCTGAATCGTGCGAATGTCGTAGCCGTTTTGCAGCAGGTGCGTCGCAAAGCTGTGGCGAAAGGTATGGCAGCCTATTCGTTTATCAATCTTGGCCAAACGAACGGCCTGCTTCAGCGCTCGCTGCACTCCGGTTTCATGCAGGTGATGACGGCGAATAATGCCGCTGCGCGGATCGCGTGAACGCCCCGGAGAAGGAAAGATAAACTGCCAAATCCAGCTGCGGTCGGCATGAGGGTACTTTCGTTCTAGCGCAAACGGCAAGTAAACAGAGCCATAGCCTTGATCTAAATCGAGATTGTGCAACCGTTTGACCTGCTGGAGATGCTGGCTGAGTGGCTCAATCAGGCAATTGGGCAGCATTGTAACCCGGCTTTCATTGCCTTTGACATCTCGCACTACAGTTTGCCGCTGAGCAAAATCAAGATCCTTCACCCGTAGCCGCAGCCCTTCATTCAGGCGTAGACCACTGCCGTAAAGCAGTTGGATAAACAATAGATGGACTCCCGACAAGTGCGACAAAATCTGGCTGACTTCTGCAACCGTCAAGATGGTGGGAAGATAATGCGACCGCTTGGCTCGTACTGCATCAATAGAGTCATCTAAAGGCTGCTTGAGCACGTAGTGATAGATAAACAGCAGGGCGCAGAGGGCTTGGTTCTGGGTTGAAGCGGCAACCTGCTCTTGGACGGCGAGGAAGGTAAGAAACGCCTCAATTTCTGTGACTCCCATTTCTTGAGGATGGCGCTTGTTGTGGAACAGAATGAAAATAGTCTAAACGCAAATGACAAAAATGAGTTGTTTCTCCTCGTGCATGGGTTGGAATCACGTAACGAATCTCCACTTCATCGTCAGTCACTATGACTCGGTCGATGAGTAGCT
>CASBQH010000297.1 GCA_949127695.1 Synechococcales cyanobacterium PMM_0073 | reverse complement strand
CTCTGTGCCCAAACAATAGGATTCATCTGGCTCAAGTCCACGCTGCTGAGCAACCTGACGAAAAGTTGCAGCACCCATGCAGTGAAATTTCGTTTGAGTTGCAAAAAAGTAAGCCTCTAGCAGCAGCCGAATCATACTCTTCAGCTCTTCATGCTCTGGCGAAGTCGTCATTATTTCTAGCGTTCCTGCCAAAAAGCTCAGCCTCAGATTGGGAAAATCATTGCCTAGAGCAACCAGCATTGTTTCATATTGCTGCCAGCTGACGCCATCCAGCAGCAAACGCTGTTCAGTGGGGTAAGGGCTAGTCGGTTTGAGCAACTGCGGAGGCATGAGCGCATTTTCACCTATAGAGGCTATCTTTTGATTATAGAGGCATGATGCTGAAGGCAGTAAGCTAGGACAACAATATGAGGCTGAAGGTGCAGCGGTGGTTTGATAAAATAGACATGCCTCCATTACGTCTTAATCGCCAAGTTTGGGGCTGGCTAATGCTTAGCCTCTGCCTGCCACTGTACTTTGGCGGACTGACGCTGCTATACCAGTTTCAGCAGGCTGATATTGTCCAAGATGACGCAAGACAGCATGTGGTGTATCTGGCGCGATTGCTCAACCCGCAGCAGTTCCCCAATGATTTGATCGCAGACTATTTTACGGCCATTGCGCCGATTGGCTATAAAGCGGTCTATTGGGCGGCAGCTCAGTTTGGCGTTGCGCCACTGATTTTGGCAAAGCTGCTGCCAATTGTTCTCAGTTTAATTGCGACTGGATACTTATTCTTTGTTTGCCTTTATATCTATCCCGTGCCGCTGAGTGGATTTTTGGCAGCACTAATTTTTAATCAGCAGATTTGGCTGAAAAGCGATTTGGTTTCAGCCACGCCTAGAGCTTTTGTCTATCCTATTTTTGCCGCTTTTTTATATTATCTAATCCGGAAATCGCTGCTTCCCTGCTTGCTCACAATCTTATTGCAGGGCGCATTCTTTCCACAGCTGGTTTTGGTGCAGGCAGCTGTATTAATGCTGCGCTGTAAACGCTCAGAGTTTGGCTTTTGTTTGGCTGGGCTGCTGGCCGCCGGACTGGTAATCGGCACTTATGCAATCACAATTTCTGAGTTTGGGGCAGCAGTCACTGCCGAGCAAATGCGGCAGCTGCCCGAATATGGATTGCAGGGCAGAAATGAATATTTTGGCGTGACGCCGCTGGCTTTTTGGCTGCTGGGCAACAGCGGGCTGAGGATTCCGGTGTTTCCATCAATTATTTGGGCGGGGTTTGGGTTACCCTGGCTCAGAACAATGCCGCTGCTTCAGGCTGCTATTTTAAGGCAGGTTCTGCTGGCTTCGCTGATCACCTATGGGCTAGCGCATCTGCTGTTGCTAAAGCTGCATTTCCCCAGTCGATATACTTACCATACGCTGAGAATTATTTTATCGGTAGCTGCTGGTATTGTTTTAACGGTGCTATTAGAAGCAGGCTGGCGCTGGCTTAATTCAGCCAACTTGTCGCGACTGAGAGCCAAGCTCTTAATTGGCCTCATCTCTATCTTTGCCGCAGCAGTTTTAATAGTTCCGGCAGTACCCGCGCTGTTTTTGCAGTTTCAGGGCTGGGTGCTGGGTGAAGCACCGGCAATCTATCAATACCTGGCAGCAGAACCACAAGGGCAAATGGTGGCCTCGCTTGCTCCTGCTGCCAACAGTATTCCAGCCTTTACCGGGCAATCTACGCTGGTGGGGCGCGAGTTTGCGCTGCCGCATCATCCGCAGTATTACAGTCAATTTATCCAGCGTGCTGATGATCTGCTACAGGCGCAGTACAGCAAATCTTGGGCAGATATCGCTAGTTTTATTCAACGCTACAGCATAGACTTCTGGCTGATTGAACGCAGCGCCTTTACGCCAGCATATTTCGACGATCAAGATTGGCTGATCCACAGCGTCTTGCGAGATAGCGTGCTGAAGATTGCCCGCGAACTAGAGCAAGGCGACCAGCCCGCAATTTTGACGGCGATTGAGCGCTGTGCGGCTGTTTCTACGGCCAATCTAGTTTTGCTAAAGACAGACTGTTTACGCCAAATTGATTAGAATGCTCACAGGCTAATCAATACTTGAAGAAGCGCTAGGCGGATTTAGAATGCGGTTTAAGCGGGGTTCCCAATCTCAGGTTCCGATCATCAATCTAGTTCCCATGCTGGATGTACTGATGGTGGTGCTCACTTTTTTCATTATTGTCTCCATGACGCTGACCGTAGAGCAGGGCGTGGAAGTGCAGCTGCCGGGAAAAGATCAGCCCTCGCCCAGCCCCGACGCCGAGCCGCCCAAAGTGGCGATTATTAAAATTGATCCGCAAGGTCAGGTGCAGTTTGACAATCAGCCCAGCGAAACCGCTGCCCTGACCGCTCAAGTCAAAGCTTTCTTGAAAGAAAATCCCAAGGGCAACGTAGTCTTGCAGCCCGCCGAAAAGCTGCCTTACGAACAGGTAGTCAACCTGCTGGGCGATTTGAAGAAAGCGGGTGGAGATCAGGTTTCGCTGGCGATTGAGTGAGCTATGGCTGCGCCCTGAGCTGCTGCGTTTTGAAAAAGTGACCAATTAGATAGAGCGAGCCACAGAGCACTGCCGTACCGCCCCCTGACAGCTTCAGGTTTTGAAACGCCGCCCGCAGGCCGTCTTCTAGCTCAGCATAGCGCTTGCAGGCCGCGAGCTGCGGGCAGGTTGAGCCAGCAATGGCCGTCAGCTCAGCCAAGTCAGCGGGGATATGTTCAGGTACGGGTACTAGATAAAGCCAGTCACCGGGACGCAACAGCGCCTGCAAAATCTCGGCATGGTCTTTGGTGCCAATTAGGCCAATGATCCAGTGGATCGGCTCAGCCAGCTGATTTGTATCGCAATAACGGCGCAGCATGGCGGCTCCAGCCGGGTTATGCGCGCCGTCAATCAGCAGCCGCTGGTGCTGCCAGGTGAACCACTGCATTCGCCCCGGCCACTGCGTTTTGGCGATGCCCGCCGCCATTTGAGTGGGGCTAATTTTCCAGCCCTGCGCCTGTAGCAGCTCTAGCGCCCGGATGGCCAGCGCCGAGTTAATTAGCTGATGTTCACCCAGCAGCGGCAGGCGATAGGTCAGATCCTCAAACTTCGCCCAGCCATCGCCCAGATCCAGAGCAGGCTGCACCCAGTCGGCAGGGCAGTTGAGCATGGCGAGGCGCTGCTGCAAAACGGCGGTGGCGTCGGGCGGCTGGGGGGCAATCACGGCAGGACGGTTGGGCTTGAGGATACCCGCCTTCTCGCGGCTGATTTCGGCCAGCGTTGAGCCGAGCCGCTGCCAATGTTCGCGACTGAGTGAGGTGATAATGCTGACTAGGGGCTGTTCGCAAACGTTGGTGGCATCTAACCTGCCGCCCAAGCCAACTTCCACCACGGCCAGATCCACCTGCTGCTGGGCAAAATACAGCCATGCGGCAGCCGTAATCACCTCAAACTGGGTGGGCGAGGACTGCTCTGGGTCAATGGCGACCACCACCTGCCGCAGCAGTGCCAATAGCTCCACCGCCGGAATTTCTGGTTGATTGGGGGGCTGATTAGCGGGCTGATTAGCGGGCTGATTCAGACAGATCCGCTCACACCAGCTGATTAAATGCGGCGAGGTATAGCGCCCCACCCGATAGCCCGCTTCCGCCAGCACCGCCGAGAGATAGGCACAGACCGATCCTTTGCCGTTGCTGCCCGCCACATGCAAAATCGGCACCTGCTGCTGCGGATTGCCCAGCGCGTTGAGCAGGCGTTCGATCCGCTCTAGCCCTAGCTCAACGCCAAAGTGGCTGAAGCTTTCGAGCAGGGTTTCTACCTCGGTCAGCGCCTGGGTGGCGGTCAAATTGAGCCCAGAATTAAGCCTAGTCATGCAGCAGCCAATTAAAAAAGTTCTATCAAGAATTTTAAGTTGTTAACCTGCTCTTTAAGTTGAGCTTCTAGGTTAAATCTGTTGAGCTTAACAAATTACGTTTAGAGTCCCCCGCATGAGCGAAAATTTAGCCGTTAGCCGTCCGGTCTCCCGTTGGAAACCTCAGCGCAAGCTGAGTCAATGGTCTGAGCGCATTGTCTACTGTTTGTTTGGGGCATTTGCGCTGCTATCAATTGCCACCACCGCTGGCATCATTGCCTCGCTAATTGTGGAAGCGATTGAGTTTTTTAAGGTGGTACCCTTCACGCAGTTTTTGTTTGATCGCGAATGGACGCCCCTGTTTGCCAACCCGCAGTATGGCGTCTTTGTGCTGATTTTTGCGACGCTGATGACCGCGACGATTGCGCTCAGCGTGGCCATTCCGCTGGGCATTCTATCGGCAATCTACCTGAGCGAATATGCCCCACCTCGGCTGCGCCGCTGGCTCAAGCCCGCCCTAGAAATTCTGGCGGGCATTCCCAGCGTGGTGCATGGCTACTTTGCCTTAATTTTTGTGACGCCAATTTTGCAGGCGCTGATCCCCGGCGTTGAGGTGTTTAATGCGCTGAGTGCGGGGCTAGTGATGGGAATTGCGATCTTGCCCCTGGTGGCTTCGCTGAGCGAAGATGCCATTTTCGCGGTGCCGCAGAGCCTACGCCAAGGAGCCTATGCGCTGGGCACCACTCGACGAGAAGCAATCCAAAATGTGGTGCTGCCTGGAGCGCTGTCTGGAATTGTGGGAGCCTGCATTTTGGGGATGGCGCGAGCCGTGGGTGAGACAATGATTGTGACGATTGCCGCAGGCCAAAACCCGCGTCCGATTAATCCCGACCTCAGCTTTCTAGACCCACGCATCTCGGTACAGACCATGACCTCGTTTATTGTGCAGGTGAGCCAGGGAGATGCGCCAGTTAATTCAATTGAATACAAAACAATTTTCGCAGTCGGCATGACGCTGTTTACGCTGACGCTACTGCTGAATATTTGCAGCTTTTGGTTTGTAAACCGCTTTCGGGAGAAATACGAATGACCCAGATCGAGCCGCAAAATCTGCTTCAAGATCGCACGGCGGACAGTCCGCAGTTTCAGGCTAACCTGCCGGAACGATACCGAGCCGATCGGCTGTTTCAAGCTGCCGCACTGCTGGCTGTGCTAATTGCGCTGGCTGTCTTGGTGATGCTGCTGGGCGATGTGCTGATCACCGGCTGGCCGCGCCTGTTCACGGATTTTCCAGATTTTCTCACCTCCTTCCCGTCGCGTCGCGCCGCCCAAGCCGGAATTCTGTCGCCGCTGGTGGGGACAATTTGGCTGCTGGTGCTGACGGCATTGTTTGCGATTCCAACGGGCGTGGGAGCCGGAATTTTCCTAGAGGAATTTGCCGCCAATACGCGACTGGCGCAGCTAATTGAAATTAACATCGGCAATCTAGCAGCAGTTCCTTCAATTATCTACGGGCTGCTGGCGCTGCAAGTATTTGTGCGCTGGATGGAGCCGATTACCGGCGGACGCAGCGTCTTGGCAGGCGGACTCACCCTAGCGCTGCTGGTCTTGCCAATTATTATTGTCGCCACCCGCGAAGCCCTGAGAGCCGTACCCAGCAGCATCAGGCAGGCGGGCTTTGCCTTGGGCACGACGCGCTGGCAGGTGGTGCGCGATCACGTCTTGCCAATCGCGCTGCCGGGGATTTTGACAGGGACTATTTTGGCACTGTCGCGAGCAATTGGCGAAACCGCGCCCTTGATTACGATTGGAGCGCTCACCTTTATTGCCTTTTTGCCGCCGCTCAGCCCGCTCATTGAAGGGCTGCGTTCGCCCTTTACAGTGCTGCCCATCCAAACCTATAACTGGATCTCGCGGCCTCAGCCTGAGTTTCAAAACAATGCGGCGGCGGCAATTATTGTCCTGATCACTGTACTGCTGCTCATGAACGCGACTGCGATCTATCTGCGGAACCGCACTCAGCAGATTCGCAACGATTGAGGTTCGCTAGATTCTAAGTCTGTAATTACCCTAAAGCCATGTCTCTTACTGCTCCCATTGTTGATACTGAAACCGTACTTAGCGTTGAGAATTTATCGGTCTATTATGGCAATTTTTTGGCGCTCAAAGATGTTAACTTAAGCATTCCTCAGCATTACGTCACGGCCTTCATTGGCAGCTCAGGCTGCGGCAAAAGTACGCTGCTGCGCTGCCTCAACCGAATGAATGAGCTAATTTTTGGGAGCCGGGTGCTGGGCAAAATTAACTATCGGGGCACTGATCTCTATGCCCCGACGGTTGATCCGGTGGATGTGCGGCGGCAAATTGGCATGGTGTTCCAAAAGCCCAATCCGTTTCCCAAATCAATCTACGAAAACATTGCCTATCCGATTCGGATCAACGGCTATCAGGGCGATGTGGAGGAACTCGTGGAGCAGTCGCTGCGGGATGCGGCGCTGTGGGATGAGGTGAAGGACAAGCTGAAGCAAAACGCGCTGTCGCTCTCTGGCGGGCAGCAGCAGCGGCTCTGCATTGCGCGGGCGCTGGCAATTGAGCCAGATCTGCTGCTAATGGACGAACCCTGCTCGGCGCTCGACCCGATTTCCACAGCCCGAATTGAAGAATTGATCCAGCAGCTCAGCCAACAATATACCATTGTGATTGTGACGCATAACATGCAGCAGGCTTCGCGGGTTTCGCAGATGACGGCCTTCTTTAATACCACCAGCGACGAAGCTGGATCAGGTCACGGCTACCTGGCCGAATATGGCAGCACCGAGCAGATTTTTTCTGACCCAGCGCAAGACGTGACCCGTGATTATGTCAGCGGTCGGGTGGGCTGAGCTGGCTGCCTGTTCTTGAGGCAGGGTCAGCTAGAATAGAATCACTGTGGGAAAAGCAAGCTCTAGGCAGGGCAAGCCAATGGTTCAACTCCAGCCGAAATTACTCACCGTTCGTGAGTTCATTGATCACTTTGGCAATGACTCTCAGTATGAGCTGATCGATCGAGAGCTGATTGACTTGGAACCCACTGGACGACATGAACAGGTCGCAGCCTTCATGGGACGGAAGCTGAATGTGGCGATCGACCAACAGGATCTCCCTTACTTAATTCCCTATCGCTGCTTGATCAAGCTGCTGGGCCCAGAAACCGCCTTTCGCCCGGATTTAATTGTCTTAGACCAAACCCAACTGAGTCAGGAAGAGAATCTGAGTTGATAGAGTCTTCTGTATTCCCCAACCTCCGCCTCACCGCCAGCCAAATTTTTGCGGCTGGCCAGTAATTCTACTTTCACATCCTGACGAGAGATGGCCATGACCCAAACCCCACTAAAACTCACATCTTCCGACCAGCGCATTATCCAGTCTGGCATCACCTGGCAGCAGTTCAAGCTAATCCAGGCCGGATTTAGTGAAGCTCGCAACCTGCGGCTCTTTTACTTTGACCACACCATTGAAATTCTGATGCCGGGACGCGAACACGAATTCTTCAAAACCATTATTGGTTCCCTAATCGAGCTGTTTTGTCTAGAAATGGGCATTGAATATGAACCTCTTGGATCCACCACCCAAGAGTGCGAAGCCGAAGCCGCCGCCGAACCTGATGAATCCTATTGCTTTGGTGCATCAAAGTCAATTCCTGATTTGGTGATCGAAGTCATATTCAGCAGCGGTAGTCTCACCAAGCTACAGCGCTATCGGGCGCTGAATATCCCGGAGGTTTGGTTTTGGGAAGATGGCCTATTTAGCCTTTACCGCCTGCAAGGGGCAGACTATCAGCCCATTGCCCAAAGCGGCATTCCTGAACTGAACGGGCTGGATATAGGGCTGCTCAGCCGCTGCGTCCTGATGGCGCAAACCTCCCGCATTGCCGCCGCCAACAGCTTCCGCAATGCGCTCAAAGCGCCTTAGCAATCATTCTCCTGCGCCAGCCTTTCTGCTATCGTATGCCTGTAGTCATGGCAACGAGTCTTTATGCGCTGGCGACGTTCGGTTCTGCTGCTAATTTTGGGCTTCGTCTTGACGATCTGCTTGGCCTGCGCTCAGTTCAAAACAGAGGTTACATCCCAAGCGGTTCAGCCTGCTCAAGCTGAGAATTTGCCCGCTGAATCTCCTCGCCCGATTCAGGCTAGCCTGCCCCCCGAAACGCAGGCGGCTTTAGCCGGACAGCCGCTGGATAACCCAGCGCGCGGCGACGTGCGGCTCGCCGTGATTAGCGACCTCAACAGCGCTTATGGTTCGACTGAATATGAGGCAGAAGTAGATCGCGGCATTGCCCTACTGCCGTTCTGGCAGCCTAATCTGGTGCTCTGCGGCGGCGATATGGTGGCCGGACAGAAGCCCAGCCTCACGCCCGCTCAAATTCAGGCGATGTGGGCAGCTTTTGATCAGCATGTAGCGGCTCCACTCCGTAAATACAAATTGCCCTACGGCTTCACGGTGGGTAATCACGATGCCTCCAGCGCTCAGGCAATCAACGGCGGCTTTTTGTTTCAGCAGGAGCGCGACTATGCTAGGCAATATTGGCAAGATCCTCAGCATGATCCTGGGATTCAGTTTATTGATAAAACCGAATTTCCGTTCTATTACAGCTTTGGCTACCAGGATATATTTTTTCTGGTTTGGGACGGTTCTTCCAGCAGAATTCCCGCTGAAAAACTGACCTGGGTTGAGCAGGCGCTAGCCAGCCCTGAAGCCCAGCAGGCCAAGCTGCGCGTTTTGATCGGCCATCTGCCGCTATACGGCGTGGCAGTGGGGCGCGACGAACCGGGCGAGGTGATGGATAATGCCGATGATCTCAGAGCCATGCTAGAAAAATATCGGGTGCATACCTACATCAGCGGCCATCACCATGCCTACTACCCGGCGCATAAAGGGCAAATGCAGCTGCTGCATACGGGCATTTTGGGGTCGGGGCCGCGTCCGCTGATTGCGGGAGCAGCCGCGCCGCGCAAGAGCATCACGCTAATTGACGTGACGTTTGATTCGCCAGAGCTGACCCGCTACAGCACCTACGACATGCAAACCCTCCAGCCGATCCAATATGACGAGCTGCCCCGCTCGCTGACGGCGCATAACGGCCTGCTGCTGCGCCGCGACGTAGAGGAGCTGAACGCCTCAGAGCGCAGTGACTGCGAGCAGAAGCTGAGTCCAGAGCTTTGCAGCGCTTAAGGTAGCGCCTAGCTGGGTCGCCGATAGCCCGTGGTTTTCCAGTCGCTCAGCTCAAACTGATTGCCTTGCCATCGCCCGACTTTATTTTACTGATACAAGCTGCATCCAAAATACTGAGATTCTTTTCACGGAAGACGGTACAGGGCTGAATCACCTGAGTTAGGGCTGGCTTGATTCCCGCTTTGAGCAAGTTTGCCTGATCTGAGACGATATCGCCAAACGAGCTATGGATCAGCCAATCTTGCTCAGTCAAAAATTCGGGCTGAGCAAACTGGGCATCTAGCACCAAAAAATCAATCCCATACTGTCGTAGCACGGCCTGTAAATCGGCTAGATCCGCGCTGTAATGTGCGCCAATTAGATCAATCGTGCGCTGCTGCATCGCGGCATAAAAGGCCGGATGGTAGGCCAAAGCTAGCTCACGGCTGACCAGCACCGAGCGCTGCGTGAAGGCAGGCAGATTATCGGCTTCGGGCGAGAGCGAAGCAATCAGCGATGTTTTGGGCTGACTAGCCAACCAGCGATAGAGCGCCGGATATTCGCCCTGCACCCAGCCCTGCACAGGCAAAAATAGGGCGGGAACTGCCGGAACCGCGATCACCAGCGCTACCAGCAGTCCGAGGAGCATTTGCGAGAGGCCGCTCCATCTACCCCAGAGCGATCTGAGCGTCAGAAACATCACGATGCCTGCTGCTGTGGCCATCGTCACCCGCAGGCTGTAGAAGCTGTAGCGACTGGGCAAATAGAGCGCCGGAAACAGCAGATGCGCCAGCAGAAATGCCGCTGCTGAGCTGAGCAACAGCTGTCCCAACAGCTGTCCCAACAGTTGCCCCAATAGCTGAATATTAGCAGAAATTTTGGGCTCGCGGCGCAGCCACCAAGGCAGAGCCAGACTCAGCCAGAGAATCGGCGGAAACAGCGGCAATCGCAGTCCACTCGCGCCTTGCAGCCAGAAGCGAACGGGCGTGACGCCAAAATATTCGCGCCTGCCGCCTAAGCCAAATTCTGGCATCTGCTGCATTTGAGCGGCGGTGGCCAATGCGCCAAACTGCTGCGTCGCCGCCGCTCGAAACGGCAAAATGGTGATGGCGACCAGCAGCCCCGTCGTCAGCAGCAGCCAGAGATCGCGGCGGCGACGGATTCGTAGCGCCAAAACGCCGAGTTCAACCAGCGCCAGCTGCGGATAGAACAGCGCCATCAGGCCAACGGTGAGCAACATGGGCAGATCCTTCTGCCGCGCCAGGTAATACAGAAAAGCCAGCAATAGCGGATAGACAAAGGCTCTGGGCGTAGCTGAAATCAGATCATCCTTGAGCCAGACATTTTGATTTAAAAACAGCGTTGTCCAGAAGCCGCAGGCCGGATAGGGCAAAAATTCTAGCGTCAGGTAAAACAAATAGCCCGTAGCCACCAGTGCCAGCGCCGTTGGCAGCAGCTTGGCCAGCAGCAGCGGCGCAATGCCCAGCTTGGCGAAGGCGGCATAAAACAGCTTGAACCCCACTGCCTGAATCGACTGGTAATATTGGGCGATTAAGTCGTTTGGAAATAATTCTGGATCGACGAGCCGTTGCAGCCAAACAATATGAATCCGCGCATCATCCTGCACCCAGTTGCTGCCCCAGCCATGCGCCAGCGAAATTAGCCCAAAATAGAGCGGCGCAATCAGGCTGAGCCGCAGCCAAAGGGTTTGTGATTTAGCCTGAAATGCACCCTGCTGTATCCGCATCAGTTGACTCATCTATCGGCTACTATGGGCTACTAGCGGTTGTTCTGTCTGGTTTTCATGCCTCAGCCCTACGAATCCCGATCCTGCGAATCCCAGTATCCCACGATCCTCGATCTGTTCGGTGAGCGAGCTGCTAATCAAGCCAATCAGGTGGCCTATCGGTTTCTCAAAGGCGATCAGGTTTCTAGCCTCACCTATGGCGAACTCTACCGGCAGGCGGGCGCAGTGGCGCAGTGGCTCCAGGCCGAGCTGCCGCCCGGTGCGAGAGTGCTGCTGGTCTACCCCTATGAAGCGGGATTGGAGTTTATTGCCGGATTTTTGGGCTGTCTCTTGGCCGGAATGGTGGCGGTATCGGGGCATCCGCCGCGCAACCAGTCGGGCTGGCAGGAACTGGCGAATCGGCTCAAAGATGCGGAAGCCCAAGCCTTGCTCTCTAGCCAAATGCTGCTGCCCAAGCTGAAGGCGCGATTTGAGTCGCTGCTGGCCTGCGCCACCGATCAGCTCGCACCTGCCGACTGGACGGCGCTGCCCATCTCGCCTGACCAACTCGCCTTTTTACAATACACTTCCGGCTCAACAGGTCAGCCCAAAGGCGTGATGATCACGCACCAGAACCTGATTCAAAACCAGCGAATTTTACAGCTGGCGTTTGGCCATACTGCCGAGTCGATTGGTGTCGGCTGGCTGCCGCTGTTTCATGATATGGGGCTAATTGGCAACGTGCTGCAAGCGCTCTATTTGGGCGCGTCTTGCGTGCTGATGTCGCCGATTGAGTTTGTGCAGCAGCCGATCCGCTGGCTGCAAGCCATTTCCACCTATCGAGCCACCACCAGCGGCGCGCCCAACTTTGCCTATGACCTGCTCTGCCGCAAGGTGACAGAAACTCAGCTAGCGCAGCTAGATCTGAGCTGCTGGGAACTGGCCTTTACCGGAGCCGAGCCAGTCCGACTGGAGACGCTGGAGCGATTCAGCCAAAAGTTTGCGGGCTGCGGCTTTCGGCATGAGGCGTTTTACCCCTGCTATGGCATGGCCGAGGCAACTCTGCTGGTTTCGGGTGGCCAGAAGCTGCACCCGCCCAAGGCGATCAAGCTCGATGAAGTGGCGCTGGAGCAAAATCAAGTGGTGCTAGCGACTGCTGATGCGCCCAGTCGCACTCTCATTAGCTGCGGCAAAGGCTGGCTAGATACCGAAATCGCGATTGTTGATCCAGAGTCTGGTCAGCGCTTGTTAGCGAATCAAGTCGGCGAAATTTGGGTGGCTGGCTCTGGCTTGGGGCAGGGCTACTGGCAGCAACCCACCGAAACCGAGCGCAGTTTCCGGGCGCAGCTCGCAGATGATCCACGCCAGTATTTGCGAACCGGCGATCTGGGATTTCTGCAAGAGCAAGAGCTGTATGTCACCGGGCGACTGCATGATCTGCTGGTGTTTTGGGGTTTTAACCACTATCCGCAGCAGATTGAGCAAACCGTGGAAGCCTGCCACCCCGGATTTCGCGCCAATAGCAGCGCGGCGATTGCAATCAGCGTTAACGGCAGCGATCGGCTGGTAATTCTACAAGAAGTCGAGCGACAATATCGCCATTTGAGCGCAGCAGAGATATCTGAGCTAATTCGCTGGCGTATATTCGAGGCGCATTTTCTAGATGTGTTTAAAATACTCTTGCTGAAACCAGGTGGCCTACCCAAAACCTCTAGCGGCAAAGTTCGGCGTTCGATCTGTCGCGAACAGCTTTTGGCAGAGCAGCTCGAAGTCCTCGATCAGTGGCAGATGCCTGCCGACAGCCCTAGCGATCCGAATGCAGTGATGGAGCGCTATCTGAATCCGGCCACCCATCTCAAGCGCTATGCGGATTTGGCTCAGAGCAGATGGCGATATTGGCTAGCCGCATTAAAATCATAGCTTAAAAAATATGCAAGCTCGTTCTCTAATTCGTTTCCTAATCTTAGGAATATTCGTTGCTCTAGTCACTATTTTTCCGGCCAAAGCAGCCGAGCGGATCTATCTAAACTACAGTATTCTAGGACGCTCAATTGCCGTCTCAGATCTAGAAACCTTTGCCCAAACGGGCGAAGGCTCAGGCACATTTGGCGAGGTTCTCAAGTTTGTCTCCCCCGAACGCCAGAGCCAAGTCCGAGAAATTTTGCAGGCCAGCTATCAGGTGAGTCCGCTGATGATCCAGCGCTTTGCCTACACCGCACCAGGGGAGCGCCTATTCCGCGAAATCGGCGAATTTCTACAGTCTGAGGCCAGCCAAAACGGTGGACTGGGCATCCGCTCCGCCGCCATCTTAGCCGCCGCCGATCCGCAAGGCATCAGCGTCATCCGCTTCCTGCAAAAGTTCCCCACCGATATTCGGATCAATCTCGCTCGGCTGCTCAGCCTGGTGAATCGCGTCACCAATATTCTCCAGCAAACCCAGCAAATCACCCAACTCCTACAGCAGCAGACCCGACAGCAGCCCACCGCCAACCTACCGCTCGATCTCCGTCAACCCGGACAATTCCCCTACACCAAACAAACCCTAGACTTACAAGACCCCGATCGCCATCGTGTACTCGTTACCGATCTCTACCTCCCACAATCATCCCATCCGCTGCCGCTAATTGTCCTGTCAAACGGCCTCGGCTCTAGACGCAACGGCCTAGAAGATATTGCGATGCATTTGGCCTCATATGGCTTTGCCATTGCCATTCCCGACCATCCCGGCAGCGACTTACTGCGCCTGCGGCAGTTTTATGATGGACAGGCGCAAGAAAACTTTGATGCCAGCGAATATTTACAGCGGCCTCAAGATATTAGCTTTTTGCTCGATCAGCTAGAGCAGCTCAATTCAGACTTCCCTCAGCCGCTGAACCTGGAGCAGGTCGGCATTTTCGGCTATTCGTTTGGCGGCAGTACAGCGCTGTCTTTGGCAGGCGCAAGGCTCAACCCAGCGTTTTTGCAATCTGACTGCCAGAGCCAGCTGGGCTTGTTTAATATCTCGCTGCTTTACCAGTGCCGAGCCTTGGAACTACCGCAGGATGAGACTTTTTCGGCTTCGTTCAAAGATGATCGGATTGCGGCAGCTTATTTGTTTGTGCCGTTTGGCAAAAGCCTGTTTGGTGACAGCTTAGCTGAGGTGCAGATTCCAATATTCTGGCAGGTCACTGATCTCGACATCCTGACGCCGCTGGTGGTGGAGCAAATCCCCGCACTCCAGCAGCTCACCGCACCCAACCGCTATCTGGCGCTGACGCAGGGCTTGCCCCATGCCCGCGTTACCTATGACGCCATTGGCCGAGTCGGCAGCAACGCCCCGTCTTGGGAAACGCTAGCTGATTTGGGGCACGCCTACCAAAATGCGCTCAGCCTCGCCTTCTTTCAGGCTTATCTGGCACAAAACTCAGAATACCGCGCCTACCTCAGTCCGGGCTATGCTCAGGTGATCAGCCAAGACCCATATTTTCTGAGCTTGCAGGCCAACTGGGTCGCGCCCTGAAGCTGCTAAACTGAAGACTATTATGAGCAATGCGGCAGGGTCGAAGCTATGAGCCATCCTCAAACTTTGCTAACCACTGATGCCTGGGTACAAGCCACCTGGGAGGAATATTTGGCGCAGGTGAAGCAGCCCGGTTATGAGAAAGCTAAGGGCTATTATCTTGACGGATGGATGAGGATTGAAATGCTACCAGTTGGGTTTGATCACAGTCGCGATCACGGACTGCTTGCTTTGGGAATTGGCCTATACGGCATCATCAAAGGCATTCCGTTTACAGCACTCGACAACTGTTCGTTTCGGCGGGCAGGCAAGCGAGAGTTTCAGCCTGATCTGTCTTACTACATTGGCGAACGCGCCAAGCTAATTCCGACGGGCACAAATATCGTCAACTTAGATATCTACGCTCCGCCTGATCTAGTCATTGAGATTGGCAAAACGAGCATTGTGGATGATCGCACCGTGAAGCGGACGCTGTATGAAGAAGCAGGCGTGAAGGAATATTGGGCGGTAGGCGTTGAACAAACTAACATTCACGCTTTTGAGATGATTGAGCGCGGCAGTCGGCGGATTGATGACTCGCGGCTGTTGCCCGGTCTGTCGATTG
>CASBQH010000296.1 GCA_949127695.1 Synechococcales cyanobacterium PMM_0073 | reverse complement strand
CTCCCTCCCTGCCGATATCCCAGCCCGCATCTCAGCCTAGAGTCTCTAAAGTTGAGGGTTTAAAAGAGCGGAGTCACGGCCTGCGTGAGCCAGTCGCCTCTGAGCTATTACAGGACACAACGCACTTTAGCGAAGACGCGCTGCAAATTCTCAAGTATCACGGCTCCTACCAGCAGGACAACCGCGATAACCGCATCAAAGGTCAGGAAAAAGACTATCAGTTCATGCTGCGGACGCGCAATCCGGGCGGCTTCATTCCGCCGCAGCTCTATCTAGCGCTGGATCAGCTCTCGGAAACCTACGGCAACCATACGCTGCGAGCCACCACCCGTCAGGGCCTGCAAATTCACGGCATCTTAAAGCGAAATCTGAAGACGGTAATTGCCGAGATTGTGCGCCACATGGGTTCGACGCTGGGAGCCTGCGGTGATGTCAGCCGCAACGTCATGGCTCCACCCGCGCCCTACAAAAATCGCCCCGGCTACGTGATTGCCCGCGACTACGCCGACCGCATTGCCGACCTGCTCACCCCCCGCACCGGAGCCTACTACGAAATTTGGCTGGATGGCGAAAAGGCGATTACCGCTGAACCGCACCCAGAAGTGGAAGCTGCGCTCAGCCGCAACGGCAACGGCACAATTGTGCATGACTCGGAGGAGCCAATCTACGGTACCTACTACATGCCGCGCAAGTTTAAGTGCAGCATCACCGTACCAGGCGACAACTCAATCGACCTGTTCTCGCAGGATGTCTCGCTGGTGGTAATGCTAAACGACCAGCAGGAGCTAGAAGGCTTTAACGTCTACGCAGGCGGCGGCTTGGGACGTACCCACAACAAAGAAGAAACCTTTGTCCGCGCCGCTGACCCCATTGGCTATGTGGACAAAGCCGACATCTACGATCTGATGAAGGCGATCGTGGCCACCCAGCGCGACTACGGCGACCGGGGCAACCGCCGCCACGCCCGGATGAAGTACCTGATCAACGACTGGGGCGTTGAAAAATTCCGCGCCAAGGTCGAAGAATATTTTGGCAAGTCGATGCAGCCGTTCTGCCCGCTGCCGGAGTTCAAATACCTCGACTATTTGGGCTGGCATGAGCAGGGCGACGGCAAACTGTTTGTGGGCGTCTCAATTGAAAATGGACGCATCAAAGACGAAGGCGGCTTCCAGCTGAAAACGGCGCTGCGCGAAATTGAGCAGAAGTTTGCGCTGCCGATGCGCCTCACCGCCAACCACAACCTGATCCTTTACGAAATCGACCCGGCTCACCAAGCCGAAATTCAGTCGATTCTCGACCGCTGCGGCATCCTCAAAGCCACCGAACTCGACCCGCTGGTGCGCTACTCAATGGCCTGCCCAGCGCTGCCCACCTGCGGCTTAGCCGTCACCGAATCAGAGCGCGTGCTGCACAGCATCCTAGAGCGCATCCGGGCGCTGCTGATCACAGTGGGCTTGCCGAACGAGTCTTTCGTGACCCGAATGACGGGCTGCCCTAACGGCTGCGCTCGCCCCTACCTGGCCGAACTCGGCTTTGTCGGCCAGTCACCCGAAGCCTATCAGCTCTGGCTGGGAGCCTGCCCCAACCAAACGCGCCTGTCGCAGCCCTACCTAGACAATATGCCGATTAAGGAGCTGGAGACGACGCTGGAGCCGCTGTTGGTTTGCTTCAAGCAAAACCGCAGCGAATCGGAAAGCTTTGGCGACTTCTGCGACCGCTATGGCTTTGAGGCGCTGCGGCAGTTTGCGGCCACCTACGAGCCAGCGGCACTCAAGCGCAAGTCGCGCAACCGAATTGGCCTCTATGACCCCATCTACAGCCAGCTCAAGGCCGCTGCTGCCGCGCAGGGCAAGCCAATGACGGCGCTGGTGAATGAGGCGATTCAGGCTTATCTGGAGAGGCTGGAATAGCTCACCTGATGACGAGCGGGCAGTAAGATCGAAAGTATTTACTGCCCTCGGTTCTTTCTGCTGGACTGAACATGGTTAATCTCAGCGCTACTGCGGCTCCAGCTTTGCCATCCGAACCGCATCGGGTGCTGTTGCAGGGCGTGAGTTGGCGAACCTATCAGGCTTTGTTGCAGGAGTTGGGCGAGCATCGGGCTGCTCGGCTCGCCTATGCCGACGGAATTTTAGAAATTACGATGCCTTCCGACCGTCACGAAACGCTGATTAAGCTGCTGGAACGCATGGTGGAAGCGCTAACCGAAGAGCTAGATCTGCCTGTGAAGGGCTTTCGTTCGACCATGCTGAACCGCGAAGACTTGCAGCATGGCGCTGAACCGGACTCCTGCTACTCCATTCAGCGAGTTGGCCTGATTGCGGGCAGAACGGTGAATTTGCAGGTTGACCCTGCGCCTGATTTAGTGATTGAAGTTGACATTACCAGCCCTTCGAGCCTGCGTTTGCAAATCTATCAGCAGCTCGGCGTGCCGGAAGTTTGGCAATATAAAAATCAAGCCATCCAGATTTTGCAGCTGGCGGCGGCTGGCTATAGGGTCTGCGAATTTAGCCCGACTTTTGCCTTTGTCTCGGCTGCTGTCTTGAACCAGTTTTTGCAGCAGGCGACCGCCCAAGATGACACAAGCTTTATTCGCAGCTGGCGCAGCTGGATTCGCTCCCAGCAGGCATGATTCTCTCAGAATCACCGCGATCGGCGAGGCCGGAGCAAGGTGCTGATCGCCTCGCCCGGTTTACACGTCGGCGTGATTCGGCTCCAGCTATAGACTTCGGCAATGCCAACAGTATGCAGTCGGTGGATCATGCCGCGCACCCAGTCTGGTTCGCCAATCAGCACAATGCGGTTGTATTGCCAGTCCGATTCTTCAGCTATCGAGCCGAAGCTCTCGTCGCCCGCACATTCTCTGAACATAAGCTGATCCTTGATGTCATCACTTGAGAACATCAGTCTATCACGACTGTCCTCATTTGAGAACATTTACTCGGCTATGTACCTCTGACAGTATGAGGGCATGGGAAAAGCAGGAGCGTCGCTAAGGCAGGTGCTTGAGAAATACAGCATTAGCCAAAATAAGCTGGCGGTGACAATGGGTGTTAGCCGTAATACGGTGAATCAATGGTTTAACGAAACTCGCGATCCGCTAGCTGAGGCGGTGACGGAAATCGTGAAGGCGCTCCGTAAGCTGGATGAGGCGGCGGCGAAGGAGTTTGTCGAGCTGTATTTGAAAGAGAGCTGGGAAGATGAGGCGTGAACT
>CASBQH010000295.1 GCA_949127695.1 Synechococcales cyanobacterium PMM_0073 | reverse complement strand
CGGCAGAAACGATTCGGCAGGCGCTGACCAATATTAAAGGCTTTGTCGAACGGCGCGTGAAGCAGCTGTTGATTGTTGAAGATGATCCAATGCACGCACAGAGCATCATTGAGCTGATTGGCAATGGGGACGTGAAGAGTACGGCAGTCTATACGGGCAGAGAAGCGCTGAATTTACTACAGTCTCAAAGATTTGACTGTCTCGTGCTTGACCTCGGCTTGCCCGATATCAGCGGCTTTGATCTGCTGAATCAAATTAAGCAAAACGAGCGCTTGGCCAAGCTGCCAATTATTGTCTACACCGGCAAAGAGCTGAGCCGCCAGGAAGAAACCGAGCTGCGACGCTTCGCTGAAACGATTATTGTCAAAGACGTGCGCTCTCCCGAACGCTTGCTAGACGAAACAGCGCTGTTTTTGCACCGCGTCCAGGCCAATTTGCCGCAGCCTAAGCGCAGTATGCTGGAGCAATCGCGCCACGATGATCCGGTATTGGCCAACCAGAAAGTGCTGATTGTCGATGACGACGTGCGGAATATCTTTGCGCTGACCGGATTACTCGAACGCTATCAGATGCAGATGATCTATGCCGAAAACGGCAGAGAAGGGATTGAAAAACTCTTAGCGAATCCAGATACGAAGATTGTGCTAATGGACGTAATGATGCCAGAAATGGATGGCTATGAGACCACGCGCAATATTCGCCAGCAGAGTCAGTTTCAGAGTTTGCCGATTATTGCACTCACCGCTAAAGCGATGCAGGGCGACCGCGAAAAATGTCTGGAAGCGGGCGCATCTGACTATATTACGAAGCCTGTAGATACTGAACAGCTGCTGTCGCTAATGCGAGTCTGGCTCTATGGGCGAAAGTAAATTAGTGCTACAGCTCTCTGAACAGCTCAGCATAGCCAGCACCGCCGACTATGCTGATAGCCTTAACTTGCTCTACACCGTTTGCGCCAAGCGATAGGCGCTCGTCAGCTTGCTCAGCTGCTGCATCAACAAACTCAGGAACAGCCCTACGTCAGTGACAATGCCCACCGACTCCACCGAGCCGCGATCGCTCAGCTTCGTCACCACCGCCGGGTTGATATCAACGCAAACCATCTTTACGCCTGCTGGCGTCATGTTGCCCACGCCAATCGAATGCAGCATTGAAGAGAGCATCAGGATCATATCTGCGCCTTCAATCAGCCGCGCATAGTCCGCCTGTGCCTCCAGCAGATCCATCTTGGTGTCGGGCAATGGGCCGTCGTCACGGATTGAGCCAGCCAGCGAGAACGGGATATGATGCTTGACGCATTCGTAAAAAATGCCGCTGCTGATGAGTTTCTGCTCCACCGCTGCCGCAATGCTGCCCACTCGCCGGACGCTGTTAATCGCCTTCAGGTGATGCCGATGCCCGCCCCGCACCGAAACGCCCCGCTTCATATCCATCCCCAGGGAGGTGCCCATCATCGACTGCTCAATGTCATGCACGGCAATCGCGTTGCCGCCCAACAGCGCCTGCACATAGCCGTCCCGAATCAGCTGCGACAGATGATCTGCGCCGCCCGTGTGAATCACGACTGGGCCACCCACGACCACAACCTTGCCGCCCCGATCGCGGATTTGGCGCAGATCCCAGGCAATCTGCTCCACCAGCAGCTCCACCCGCCGCTCGCTAGAAACACCTGATCCCATGAAGCTAAACTCTTTGTCAGCCGTCCGCAAATCGCGCGATTCAGTCTTGCGAACGGTGCGGATGCCCTCGACGCCGACGATAATTTTTTCGCCCTGCTTTAGATCGCGCAGCAATCGGCATTCGGCAGTTGCGCCGTTGGGCGTTTGCGCCACCACAATTGCCCCATCCATTCGCTGATTTTGCACCAGTACCCATTCGCAGTTCACCCGCACTTCGGTGGGGTAAATTGTGGTGACGTAGAAATCATCCGGTGCGACGCCATCTTGCAGCACTTCAGCCAGCGGGTTGTCGCAGACTTCCTGCGGACGCGGCATGGCTCCCAAGTCAATCAGCTGCACCATGATCTCTTCCATGACGCTATGCGAGGGCGCAGTCACGCGGATCTCGGCGTTGGAGGTGCTTTGCTTCTGTTCGCCCAGGCTGAAGTTGAGTACCTGAAAGCTGCCGCCGCCCTCGGTGATAATATCGAGCGCCCGGTTGATCAAGCCTGAATCCAGCAGATGTCCGGCCATTTGGATGGTGCGGCTCTCGACGGTGGCGGCGGCGCTGTGCAGGGGCTGAATTGGCTCAGTGGTGCGGAGCGTCAGGCATTTGGCCGCCCCGCCTGCTTTGAGAAACTCGGTTAAGGGTGTTTCTAGCACCTTAAACCCAGCCGCGCCCAGCCGCTGCTTCAGCTCAGCGCTGGCCTGGTTCATGATAATAATCTGGTTAATATTCACCGCATTGCAGGCAAAATTCGCGGCGTCAACTTCGGCAACGGCGATCCGCTTTTGCTCCGGCACGCGCAGTTCGATCAGGCGGTTGGAGTAAGCGTCAAAGGCGGGCGGATAGTAGAGCAGATAGCCATCTAGCAGCGGACAAAAGCAGGTGTCGAGGTGATAAAATCGCTCATCCATTAGCCGCAGCGACAGCACTTCGATATCCAGCCATTTGGCCAAATAGGGATGCGAGTCTAGCTCTGAGCGGAAGCCGTAGCCCGCCCAGAGCCAGCGTCCTTCGCGATCTAGCAGCGCGTCACCTGCCCCTTCAAACGGCAGATCCTTGGGCAATGTCTGCACCGTGAAGCCATTCTGCTCAAACCAGGCTTGAAAGTACGGCTCCTCGCCCTGCCGCTCTTTGTGATAGAACCGACTCAGCACCACCGTATTGTCCAGCAGCAGCCCCGCGTTGGCCGTAAAGACCATATCTGGCACGCCGATCTCTGGCTTAACCAGATCCACCACCGCATGTTCTTTAATCAGGTGATAGAGTCCCTGCCATTGCTCAACTGCTCGCTCACGCGAAGACTTGTGGACGTTGCCCTCCATCCAGGGGTTAATCACATAGTCTACGTCGTAGTGATCAGGCGCGCACATGAGAAAACGAATTGCATCTGAAGTCATAATTAGTCCGATAAGGTGAAAATTGCAGGAATCGGCTGGAGTCAATAGCGCCGCATTGTCGTTGGTTGGGTTACAGTTCCATATTTTGTGAAAGCCACCATATTTTGTGAAAGCCACTATATTTTGTGAAAGCCGCAGTTGACAAATCCCTAATCCCATCTTATTACGCCACAGAAAGGCATCGCTACCACTCGGCGTCAGGGAACCCTGACCACTATCTCTGCCACTATCCCTGATAGCCTAAATCTATCGCAAAGCAAACCCACGCAAGTTTGGCATGAAAATTTGGCAGGTTGATTTCTATCGCCGTCCGCTGCAAGATGCTGAGAGCCATCCAATCTGGGAGCTGGTCGTCTGTGAGCCAACCCGGAATGCTCAGGCGTTTGCAGCGCAAGCCTACTGCCCGCAGCCTGAGGTGGGCGCAGACTGGCTGACTCAAGCGCTGCAAGTTTTGGCCAAGGCCGCAGGTGGCCTGCCTGAGCAGATCCAGCTCTTTCGGCCTCAGTGCCTCAGCCTGCTGGAAACCGCCTGCCTGCCCTTAAACATTCCAGTGGAGCCAGTCCGCAATCTGCCCGCCTTAAAGCAGCTCTTGCAGGAACGTGCCGCCCAATACCCGACGCTGCCCAACTACAGCCCAACCCTGGGACAGCCTTATCATCCCACCGCGCTTGACCAACCGCCGCCCTTGCCCCTGCCCGAAAACCTCTGGGGCGAGCGCTGGCAGTTTGCGGCCTTGCCCGCTAGCGAACTATCCGCCTTTCAAAATCGCCCCATTCCGGTGCTGGAACTGCCGCCAGAGCGACTGCCGCTGGGGCTGAAGCTGCCCGCTGACCTACCAATTCCCGGCGTAATTATCGAAGCTGGACGGCGGGCGATGCCACTGACGCGCTGGTTGCAGCAGGCCAAACCCCACGCCCTCAGCGCCATGTCGGGCGAGCCAGATGGGCTGATCCTGGCCGCCGGACTGGTGGATCGCTGGGTGCTGACGACCTTTAGCGATCCGGAGGTTAGCTTGGCGGGGCAGAGCTTCCAGCGACGGCAGCAGGCGGCATTGGGGCTGCATTTTCTGCTGGTGCAGCCGGATAATTCTGGCATGACCTATAGCGGCTTTTGGCTGCTGAGCGCTGATCTGTCTTCAGGGCTGGCCTGATAGAATAGCCGAGCAAGCTTCAGAAGGGGGACTAGCCATGTCGGAGGTCAAAATTGGGGTGATGGGCGGCAGTGGTCTCTACAGTATGGCAGCGCTCAAAGATGTTGAAGAGCGGCAGATCGACACGCCGTTTGGCCAGCCTTCGGATGCGCTGATTGTTGGCAGCTTAGAGGGCACCCGGATCGCGTTTTTGGCGCGACATGGCCGCCATCACAGCCTACTGCCCAGCGAAGTCCCCTACCGCGCTAACATCTACGCGATGAAGAGTCTGGGCGTCGAATATTTGCTCTCGGCTTCGGCGGTGGGTTCGCTCAAGGCCGAGGCCAAACCGCTGGATATGGTGATTCCTGACCAGTTTATTGACCGCACCAAAGACCGTCCTGCCACCTTTTTTGGCGAGGGCTTAGTGGCGCATATCACCTTTGGCGAGCCAATTTGCCCCAACTTGGCGGCGGTGCTGGGCGATGCGGTGGAGAGCCTGAACCTGCCCGATATTGGGCTGCACCGGGGCGGCACCTATATCTGCATGGAAGGCCCCGCTTTCTCCACCCAGGCCGAATCGCAGCTCTACCGCAGCTGGGGCGCAACGGTGATTGGCATGACCAACCTGACTGAAGCCAAGCTCGCCCGCGAAGCCGAAATTGCCTATGCCTCGCTGGCTTTGGTTACAGACTATGACTGCTGGCATCCAGATCACGATAGCGTCACCGTGGAAATGATCATCCAAAACCTGACCAAAAACGCCGTCAACGCCCAGCGCGTTGTCCAAGAAACCGTGCGCCGCCTCGTCGCCAACCCGCCGCAGTCCGAAGCGCATTCAGCCCTAAAATACGCGGTGATTACGCCGCTAGATAAAGTGCCGGAAGCGACCAAAGCCAAGCTGGCGCTGCTGCTGAACAAGTATTTGTAGAAGCATTTGTAGAAGCAGCGCTCCTACTCCGTCTGCCGATGCACCAGAGTGGCGCTGGCTTGAGCGGTGGCCAGCACGATCAAATCACTAATATTGACATGGGCGGGGCGCGTGACGCAGAACAGCACAATCTCGGCAATATCGTCTGGCGTCAGAGGCGTTACGCCTTGATAGACGCTGCTAGCGCGGTCGCGGTCGCCATGAAACCGGACTTCGCTAAACTCGGTTTCCACCATGCCGGGATCAACCGAGCTAACTCGCAGAGCAGTCCCCAGCAGATCCATCTTTAAGCCTTCAGAGAGGGCGCGCACGGCGGCTTTGGTGGCGCAGTAGACGTTGCCGCCGGGATAGGTCTGATGTCCGGCAATGGAGCCAATATTTACCACATGCCCAGAATTGCGGCTGACCATGCCCGGAACCACCGCGCGGGTGACATAGAGCAAGCCCTTAATATTGGTGTCAATCATTTCTTCCCAGTCTTGCAGGTTGGCCTGATAGAGCTTCTCCAAGCCTCGGCTGAGTCCGGCATTGTTAATCAATACATCAATCTGGCTCCAAGCCTCTGGCAGCTCGGTCAGCGCCGCAGTCACAGCAGATGGATCGCTGACATCGCATTGCAGCAGGTGGCTAGCGGTCTGAAACTGCTGTTCGAGTTCGCTGGCCAGCTGTTCAAGCCTGTCAAGGCGGCGAGCGGTGAGGATCAGGCGCGATCCAGCAGCGGCAAACGTCCGGGCGCAGGCTGCTCCAATGCCGCTGCTGGCTCCGGTAATCAGCACAATTTTGTCTTGAGTGGGGACTTGAGCCATTTCAGCCATCCTTCAGCGAATATCTAGGGCAAATCTCTTGCGAAAAACCCTCAAACTATAGCCTACGCCTTGGCTGCAAGACTGTTTAAAAACAAATCAGGGAGTTGCCCCCCTGACTGCATTCAACCTGACTGCATCTACCTAGCCAACCTAGCCTCGGCTCCTAGCTCGCGGCCATCGCGCCGCCCAATGCGGCTGCACCTGCCGAAACGAGTGCCGTGGCAAATAGCCACCAGGCGGCCACAGAGGCGGCTTTGCGGGTTTCGTTAAGCTGACGCTGAGTTTGCAGCTTCACAGCTTCTAAGCGCCGCTCCGCCTCCATCTGCATCCGCTCTGCCCGCTGCAAGACGCTGGTTCTGGCTCCGTCAATTTGATCCACCAAGCGGTTGGCATCGGCCTCTGAGATATCGTCTCGCGAGCTGAGCAGCGCCACCAGCGTCCCCCGATCAAACTGGCTAAGGCGATTCCTGAGTGCCTCAAAGCCTGCCTGCGGATCGTCAAATAGGGTGCGGACATCTTGACGAACGCCGTCGTAGTTGAGTTCGGGGCGATCTAGCGAGTTAAAGTAATCACGAATCCGCGCCAGAATACCGTCAATTACAGACTGGATGCGAGACTGCACCTGCTGCACCTGAGCCAGCATTTGGTCGCGGGTCGATTCAATGTTCGATACAATTCGCTCTGCTTCTTCGGGCGAAATATCCTCGCGCTGCGCCAGCAAAGCCACCAGAGTTGAACGATCAAACCGCGACAGCCGCTCGCTCAGACTTTGCGCCCCCAGCTTAGGCGACTGCACCAGCAGCCGCATATCGCGCTTAATCCCTTCTGGGTCAAGCTCTGCCTTGTCGGTGTTGCGGAGATACTGCTCCACCGAGCTTTCAAGGTCACTCACCTTTTGCTGAGTTCGCAAGGCCAAGCGGCGCGGCGAGCGAATCACCTGCTGCACGGCATCTAGCACCTGATCAATCGTCTGGTTCACCTGCGCTGCGCTCAAGTCCTGCCGCTGGCTCAAGAGCTGCACCAGCGTCTCGCGGTCTACTTTAGAGAGCCGCCGCCGCAGTGCCACTGCACCTTCTTTCGGGTTGTCAAACAGTCGCTTCACGTCGCGCTGAATCCCTTCTGGATCTAGCTCCTCGCGGTTGGTGCGGCGCAAATAGTCCGTCAGAGTCGAGAGCGTCTGGTCATACTGGTCTTTAGCCAAGCCCACAGCTGCGCCGGGGGAATTGAGTAGGCCATGCCAGTTGGATTCCACCTGATTGAGGATGCGGTTAATTTCAGTCTCGCTCAGATCCTGCCGCTGATTTAGCAACTGCACCAACGAATCTCGATCCAGCTGAGCCGCCCGATGCCGCAAGGCTGAAAATCCAGCAGCCGGATCTTCAGAGAGCATCTGCAAGTCTCGCTGAATGCCTTCTGGGTTAAGCTCAGCTTTGCCCGTATTTCGCAAATAATCTTGCAGCTTTTGCTGATATTCACTGTAGCGCTGTTTGGCCTGATCGCTCGCCGACTGCGCTTCAAACAGGGTTCTGTCGCGCGTCCGATCTAGGGCATCCAAAATGGCGCTGCGTTCTGAAATGGTCAAATCAGAGCGCTGGAGCAAAATTGGCTCGAGCTGAGACCGATGATAGGGGGCGAGCCGCAGCTGGAGCGTTTCCACATCCGCATCTGCATCTTCAATAGTTGACTGAAACGCTGGCAGATATTCGTTAGAAACCAGCTCTTGCTTTGGCGTGAGCGTCAAGTAGCGCTCGATCTGCCGCCGCAGATCAATGGCAATCTCGCTCTCCTGCTCAGCCCTTGCCGTTTGCAGCACAGATTGCCGCACGGCCTCCAGCTGGTCGGCAATCTCCTGAATCCGCGCCTGAGTAAACACCCCGCGCGAACTCAATAGCTCGACAAACTGGCTGCGGGTTAGCCTGGAAACTGCATCGACCACTGCACCCGGATCGGCCTGCGGATCGTAGAGCAGATCCCGAAACTCCTGCGCCACCGTATTGCGATCCATTTCCCAGGAATAGGTGTTGAGCAGGTAGGCTTCCACATCTGACTCGATAGGGCTGGGTTGGCTGGTCAGCGATTTGGCCTGCACCGTGACCGTATCAGAAGCTGACTTTAGCTTGTCGATCATTTGGCTCAAGCTCAGATCCGACAATTCGCTGCGTCCGGCTAGCAGTCCCACCAGCGTCGTCACGCCAGATT
>CASBQH010000294.1 GCA_949127695.1 Synechococcales cyanobacterium PMM_0073 | reverse complement strand
TGACCTGTTGATAAACCACCTGCGGCAGCGCCACCCGAATCACAATGCCGCGCTGACTCTGCGGATAGATATAAAGCATCTGCCGCAGCTGATCTAGCTCTAGCTTGTAAGGCGTTGTGTTACGCTCCTCTTTGGCGTCGGGCTTTTGCCAATAGAGCGTGATGCCGCGCACCTGTGGCTGATTCACCGCAAAGGTTTCGTCAAATCGCTGCGGCTCCCAGTCTAGATCTGTTGCCGCCCCAGTTTCGGGAATGAGCCGCTGCCGCCAGGTAATTTCTTGGCCGTTCAGGCTTGCCCACCACTGGCTAATTTCGGCAAAATGGTTGACGTTATTCGGGTCGGTGCTTTCTTGCTGCCAAATGACTTGTGGCATAAACAGCTCGCAGTATTGCAGTGAAACAGCTAAGGCCAGCCTACCGCAGTAGCGCCCAAAACAGCAGCAAAAGTTGAATGGATTTACCGATTATTTATCATCCCAGCTACGTTGCGCCGCTGCCGCTTGGCCATCGCTTCCCGATGCAGAAATTTTGCCGCCTGCATGACTTGCTGCTAGCCGACGGCGTGGTGCGGCCTCAGCAGGTGCATTGGCCTGAGCTACCGCCGCTGGGCTGGATTGAGCGCGTGCATAGCCCCGATTACGTGCGCGACTACTGCGAAGGCAGCCTGGATGCCAAAGCCCAGCGCCGGATTGGCCTGCCCTGGAGTCCGGCGCTAGTTGAGCGTACCCGCATTGCAGTGGGCGGCACCATTCTCACGGCAAAGCTGGCGCTGGAATCTGGGCTGGCTTGCAATACCGCAGGCGGGACGCATCACGCCTTTCCCAGCTATGGCTCTGGGTTCTGTATTTTTAACGATATGGCAATTGCGGCGCAGCTCTTGCTCGATCAAGGGCTAGTGCAAAAGATTTTGATTGTCGATTTGGATGTGCATCAGGGCGACGGCACGGCCTTTATTTTCGCCCAAGAGCCGCGAGTTTTCACCTTTTCAATGCACTGCGGCATCAACTTTCCCGGCACTAAGCAGTCGAGCGATCTGGATGTGGCGCTACCCGAAGGAATGGAAGATATCGCCTATCTGCAAACCCTGGCCGACTATCTGCCGGATCTGCTCAGCCAAGTCAAGCCGGATCTGGTGTTTTATGACGCTGGGGTGGATGTGCATGAAGGCGACCGACTGGGCAAGCTATCGCTCAGCGATCAGGGGCTGCGCTGCCGGGAAATGCAGGTACTCAGCACTTGCTTGAGTCAGGGCTATCCGGTGGCCTGCGTGATTGGCGGCGGCTATGCCGATGATTTTGCAGCGCTCGTCTATCGTCATTCAATTTTGCATCGGGTGGCAAGCGATCTGTATCGGCAGTATCGGTAAATATACAACAAAATACTCTATAAATGTGGCCTAATCTATTCTTTGAGAATGCAGCAGCTCTAAAATTAATACCAATCCGCAAACTGATCACAGAACTGAGGCAGCGTAATTAGGTGAATGGCAGCGTCACCCATTACAGAAGCTTTTTCGGCGGCTGTATTATAGCCCCAGAGCGCTAAGAACAATTGCACATCGCTCAAGTCAGGCTGTTTTTGCACCACATGCAGCGTCTGCAATCGATCTTCAACAAACCAGAAGACGGCATCAGGCTGTTCGGCTTTTAGTTCGCGCAAAATCTGCTGTTTGGGCTGTTTGGCTTCCTTGCCAAAAATCCGCAGGCGGCTCAAATCCACGCCGCAGGGCTGCAAAATCTGCTGAATAAATCGACCTTCTTTGGTGCTGATAATCACCACCTGCACGGTTTCTAGCCAAACTGCCAGCCGCTCGGCCACGCCGGGATAGAGCGATTGCTCCGCCAGCCAGCTCGCCGGATCGGTGGCAATCCACTGATCGCGCAGACCGTCTACTTCAGCCGCCAGAGTCGCCGCAGTTAGTCGCTCTTGCTCCACCAATCGCTGCGACAGCCCCGGCCAGTCTTCGCCCATTTCGGCCTCGCTGTAGCCTGTCAGCAGCGCCCGCAGCAGCATCGGCATTTCCCAGCCTGTGGCAATCAAAGGCCGCACTCGATAGAACTGCTCGGCCAGTCCGGGCGGCGGCGTTGGGTCGGTGAGCGGCCAGAGGTGGCAGTAGGCGCGCCATGCAATCTGAAAATATTCCTTCATGCCGTCACAGAGCACGCCATCAAAATCTAGAGCCAGCACGGTAGGAGCGATCATAGAATCTACTTGCAGAAACCGTATCACCCTAGCATTCTGCTAGCCGGATTCAAGCTATCGGCGCTACAGTCTAAACTCTACAAAACTAAACTCTACAAAACGCGAACTGCCTGCTGCTCTAGGTATGCCTGAACGCGCTTGCTCATTTCCACAAAATTTGGCTCGGCCTGTTTACCTAGCATTTCTTCGGCCAAGTGGGCAATTTGGCCAGTCAAGAAAAACGGCACGCCTTGCAGCTTATGAGGATCGATGCATAGCTCGCCTCGGCTTTCAACTCTGGTGCCGCCGCCTTCCGCCAAGTAGCGATCTTGGCCAGCCCATGTCACAGCATCCTGAAATAACTGGGGCTGAATTCGCCAGTCTGTAAAATATTCTGTGGCGTTTTCTGTGGCGTTTTCTGTGGCGTTCCAGGTGGCAAAATCTGTCCAGGTCAGCAGGTCTTCGCTCAAAAATGCCTTCAGCATCACCGGAATTTCGCTTTTGCCGTGCCATTCATAGACCTGCTGCACCGTACCGTTAGCCTCTTGGCGCGACTTTAGCCGCACCTGCTTAACGCTGGGCATCTGCTGCACGAGTTCGGGCAGATGATCGCGGTAGGTGCTGTAGACCAGCGCCAGCGGGAAAGGCACAAAGGCAGTCGCGTTAATCAGCATGATGGGTTTAGGAAGTCAGTGGGAAGTCAAGTAAAGCCAGCGCGAGTCACAGTAAAGCAAGATACAACAGTCAAGCAAGATACAGAAGTGAGGTCAGTATAGCAGTTGAGAACAGCCGCGAAAATGAACGAATCTTAAGCGAGAGAGGCTAAATCTTAGCCTCATCTTTCAATTTAAAGGCGGTTTGGCTGGAAAGGCGAGGGGGGATCTCCTGCCTATGAGTAGCCCGGTTTTCACACCGTAGCCGCGCTGCAATCCAAGCGAGATAGAATTGAGCATGACGCTGCCCTAGTTTGCCCTGCTTATGTCTGTTATACCCGCTACACCCGCCCCATTTTCTGCTGCCGAAATTGCCGCCGAAGGCATCAAGCCCGACGAATACAGCGAGATTTTACGGCGCTTGGGGCGGCATCCCAATAAAGCCGAGCTAGGCATGTTTGGCGTGATGTGGTCGGAGCACTGCTGCTACAAAAACTCGCGTCCGCTGCTGAAGCAGTTTCCCACCACGGGCGCAAATATTTTGGTCGGCCCCGGCGAAAATGCGGGCGTGGTGGATATGGGCGATGGGCTGCATCTGGCTTTTAAAATTGAGTCGCATAATCACCCTTCGGCGGTGGAGCCGTTTCAGGGCGCGGCGACGGGCGTGGGAGGCATTCTGCGCGATATTTTTACGATGGGAGCGCGACCAATTGCGGTGCTGAACTCGCTGCGGTTTGGATCGCTAGAAGAAGCCCGTTCGCGGCGGTTGCTGAGTGGCGTGGTGGCCGGGATTTCGCACTATGGCAATTCGGTGGGCGTGCCGACGGTGGGCGGCGAGGTCTATTTTGATCCGGCCTATTCTGGCAATCCGTTGGTGAACGCGATGGCGCTGGGGCTAATGGAAACGCCCGAAATCGTCAAGTCTGGGGCGCAGGGCATCGGCAATCCGGTGCTCTATGTCGGCTCCACCACCGGGCGCGATGGCATGGGCGGAGCCAGCTTTGCCAGCGCCGAACTCAGCGATCAGTCGTTGGACGATCGGCCTGCGGTGCAGGTGGGCGATCCGTTTTTGGAGAAGTCATTAATTGAAGCCTGTCTGGAAGCGTTCAAAACAGGCGCGGTGGTGGCAGCGCAGGATATGGGCGCAGCGGGCATTACCTGCTCGACGGCAGAGATGGCGGCTAGAGGCGGCGTGGGGATCGAATTTGACCTCGATCAAATTCCGGTGCGCGAAACCGGGATGATTCCGTATGAATATTTGCTCTCGGAGTCGCAGGAGCGGATGCTGTTTGTGGCTGAGCGGGGGCGTGAGGCGGAGCTAGTCGAGATTTTTGAGCGCTGGGGGCTTCAGGCGGTGGTGGCCGGAACGGTGATTGCGGAGCCAATTGTGCGAATTCTGTTTGAGGGCAAAACTGCCGCCGAGATTCCGGCCACCGCGCTCTCCGACAACACGCCGATTTACGAACGCCAGCTGCCGCCAGAGCCACCAGACTACGCCCAGACCGCATGGCGCTGGAGCGAGGCCGATTTACCCGGCTGCGATGCCGCTGGAATCGCGGTTCAAGGCCAGCCGCAGTCTTGGAACCAAATTTTACTGACGCTGCTCGACAGCCCGACAATTGCCTCCAAGCGCTGGATTTACCGTCAGTATGATCATCAGGTGCAGAACAACACGGTGATCTTTCCGGGCGGAGCCGATGCGGCGGTGGTGCGGCTGCGGCCTCAGCTCGGTTCTGATGCGGCAGGTTCTGCATTCACCCAGCTTGGCGTGGCGGCTACCGTAGACTGCAACGCTCGCTATGTCTATCTGCACCCCTATGAAGGCGCAAAAATGGCCGTAGCCGAAGCGGCTCGCAACCTCAGCTGTGTGGGGGCAGAGCCGCTAGCCGTCACCGATAACCTCAACTTTGGTAGCCCCGAAAACCCAACGGGCTACTGGCAGCTCGCCGAAGCCTGCCGAGGACTGGCCGAAGCCTGCCGCGAGCTGGAAACGCCCGTCACAGGCGGCAATGTCTCGCTCTACAACGAAACGCTGGATTCTGCGGGCAAGCCGCAGGCAATCTACCCCACGCCTGTTGTCGGCATGGTAGGTCGTGTGGCCGATATTCGCCAAACCTGCGGTCAGGGCTGGCGCTCGGCAGGCGATTTGATTTACCTGCTGGGCAATCCGGCTCAGCCCCATCTGACGCTGGGCGGCTCTGAATATTTGGCCGTGCTGCACCAGACGGTGGCCGGAATGCCGCCACTGGTTGACTTTGACTTGGAGCGACGGGTGCAGAGCGCCTGCCGAACCGGAATCCAACGGGGCTGGCTGCGCTCGGCGCATGACTGTGCGGAAGGCGGACTGGCGGTGGCGCTGGCCGAATGCTGCATCAGCGGCGAGCTGGGCGCGGAGATTGAGCTGCCTGAAGCCGAGTCGCGCTGGGACTATCGGCTGTTTGGCGAAGGGGGAGCCAGAATTCTGGTTTCGGTTGCGCCAGAATCGGCTGGCGACTGGGAGAAATCGCTCGCCTTGCTGATGGGGCAGTGGCAGCGGCTGGGACAGGTGGGCGGCGCGTCGCTCAAAATTAGCAGCGCAACCCCGCTGATTGAGCTAAGCCTGAGGGAAATCCGAGACTGCTGGAGTACCGCAATTGAGCGTCGTTTAGCCCATGAACTATAAGTAGAGCGGTTGATCCATGCAAATTCTGATCGTTGAAGACGAGGCGGAAATCGCCCAGCTAATTCAGCTTTACCTGGAAAAAGAAGGCTTCTCCTGCCGCAGCTGTCGAGACGGCGAGGCGGCTTTGCAAGTTTTTCAAGAGCAGCAGCCCGATTTGATCATTTTAGATTTAATGATCCCGGGTATGGACGGCCTCGAAGTCTGCACCCGGATTCGCCAAAAGCCAGGAAACAAAGATCCCTATATTCTAATGCTGACGGCCAAAGGCGAAGAAATCGACCGGATTATCGGCCTCTCAACTGGGGCAGATGACTATATGGTGAAGCCGTTTAGCCCCAGAGAGCTGGTAGCGCGGGTGCGGGCTTTGCTACGGCGCACATTGCGGCAGGGTGGCCAGACGCGCAGCTACCAGACCGCGCATTTTTCGGTGGATCTCGATCAGCGCGTGGCGCATCGTCAGGCCGAAACAACCGAAACGCTCGATCTAACCACGCTCGAATTTGATCTCTTGGCCACCTTCATGAGCTATCCGGGGCGCGTCTGGAACCGCAGTCAGCTGATTGAGCGGCTCTGGGGCAACGACTTCTACGGCGATGAGCGCGTGGTGGATACGCATATTGCCCGCCTCCGCAAAAAGATTGAACCCGATCCGGCCAACCCCACGTTCGTCAAAACCGTGATTGGCGTGGGCTATCGATTTGAAGATGCTGCCGCATGAATCTCTTGACCCGCACGCTAGACTATGCCACTAGCAATCTCAGTGACCTCGTGAACGCCTTTCAACAGCATCTGCTGCTGGTATTTGTGCCGCTGACCATTGGGCTAGTGGCTGGGCTACCGCTGGGGCTTTGGAGTGCCCGTTCAAAGCTGGCTTCTACCGCCTTAATTAACCTATTTAACGGACTGCGAGTAATTCCCAGTTTGGTGGTTTTGTTTGTGGCTATTCCCTATTTTGGCCTGAGCTTTCAGTCAGCCGCGATTGCCCTAACGCTGCTGGTGATGCCGCCAATTTTGATTAACACCGACGTCGCCTTTCGCAGCATTGACCCAATGGTGCGCGAAGCGGCACAGGGCATGGGCATGAGTCCGGCTCAGATGCTGCGCTCAATCGAAATTCCGCTGGCGCTGCCGGTGGTGATTGCTGGCATTAAAATCGCCACGGTTGAAGTGATTTCTAGCGCTACGCTGGCCGCATTCATTGGCGCTGGCGGGCTGGGCACGTTCATTGTGCGGGGCTTTGCGGTCTATGACAACGCCATTTTGCTGGTGGGAGCAATTCCGGTGGCGCTGCTGGCGCTGTTAGCCGAAGTGAGTTTGAGCAGCTTACAGCGTGCCCTACAGCCCCCGCGCTCCTAAGCGCCAGCCCGGTCGTCTGGTGGGATGCGCCGCCCATTCCAACATCAAAAATAGGCCATTGATCACAAAAGCCAGCAGCGAGACAGCAATCGCCCCTGCCCAAATTTTGTCGTAGCGTCCAGATTGGGCAATCCCGTCAAATAGCAGCGTCCCCAAGCCACCTGCACCAAACTTCGCGCCAATGGTGGCAATCGCAACCGTCACCACTGCCGCAATCCGCAGTCCGGCCAAAAAAATCGGCAAAACTAGCGGCACCTGAATCTGCCACCAGCGCTGCCAGAGATTCATCCCCATGCCGCGCGCCGCTTCCATCACCGCAGGGCGGATTCCATCCAGCCCCACCGTCAGGCTCCGTACCAAAATCACCTGAGCATAGGCCACCATCGCCGCAATCACCGACTTAGCTCCTAGCCCCAAAAACGGCACGAACAAAACAATTAAGGCAAGGCTGGGAATCGTGTAGAAAATGCCCAGAACCCCCAGAACTGGCAGATTTAGCCAGCGGTAGCGGTTGATGAGCAGCGCCAGCGGTACGGACACCAGCACTGCAATCAGCAGCGTCAGGCTCGTCATAGACAGATGCTGGAGCGAGAGTTGCCAGACGATAGCGGGATTTTTGAGCAGGTAGTCCATACGGCTGTTCAGGCTTTGATCGTCTCTATCTTAGATCGGTTCAACAGGATGCCGATCAAGGTTTAGTATCTTGAATAACAGCTAGCGCAGTAGAGAACCTCTAGCTTCTACTCATTGGCCAGCATCACCCCTTAGCGAGCGTCACGAGTCAAGCCTGTGCAATTCAACCAATATGACCCCGGCGATTTCTATGACGAGCTGTTTCTAGCTCCGGGGCAGCCCCGACCTGAAGCCGCGCCGCTGATTGAGCGGATCAATGGACTGTCCGCTGACGAACTTCAGCAGCGGCAGCAGGCGGCTCAAACCACGCTGTTTAAGCTAGGGGTTACGTTTAATGTCTACAGCGACAATCAAGGCACAGAGCGGATTCTGCCGTTTGATATTATCCCGCGCACGCTGCCAATCCAGGACTGGAGCAAGCTGGAGCAAGGCTTAAAGCAGCGGATTGAGGCGCTGAACTTGTTCTTGGGAGATATCTACGGTGAGCAGAAAATTGTCAAAGATGGAATAATTCCAGCCGAGCTAATCGAGTCGGCCAGCGGCTTTCTAAAGCCCTGCATTGGCCTGAAGCCGCCTAAAGATATTTGGTGTCACATTACCGGCACTGATCTGGTGCGCGACCGCGACGGCCAGTGGTATGTGCTGGAAGACAATCTGCGCTGCCCGTCTGGCGTCTCCTATGTGCTAGAAAACCGCCGGGTGATGAAAAGCACCTTTCCGCAGGTGTTCAACCGAATGAACATTCTGCCGGTAGATGACTATCCCGGTCAGCTGCTCGAAACCCTGCTCAATCTGGCTCCATCTGGGCTACCCGAACCGACGGTGGTGCTGCTGACCCCCGGCATGTATAACTCGGCCTACTTCGAGCATTCGTTTCTGGCGCAGCAGATGGGCGTGGAGCTAGTCGAAGGGCGCGACTTGGTGGTATCCGACGGCTATTTGCAAATGCGAACCACGCATGGCCTGAAGCGCGTGGACGTGATCTATCGCCGGATTGACGATGAGTTTATCGATCCGCTGGCCTTTCGGCCTGACTCAATGCTGGGCATTCCGGGGCTGATGGAGGTCTATCGGGCTGGCCGACTCGCCTTGGCCAACGCGCCCGGAACCGGCATCGCTGACGACAAGGTGATCTATGCCTACGTGCCGCAGATGATCCGCTACTATCTGGGCGAAGATCAGCTGCTGCCGAATGTGCCCACCTACCTCTGCTGGGAGCCAGAGCAGCTGCAATATGTGCTGCAAAACCTAGACAAGCTGGTGGTCAAAGCGGCAGCAGAGTCTGGCGGCTATGGCATGTTGGTCGGGCCTCACGCCACGCCCGAACAGCGGCAGGAGTTTGGCGAGCGGATTCAGGCCAACCCACGCAACTATATCGCTCAGCCCACGCTCTGCCTCTCGCGGGTTCCCACCCTGTTTGCTCGACCCGAAGGCTTGCGCTTTGAAGGCTGTCATGTCGATCTGCGACCCTATATTCTCTATGGCAAAGAGATTTATATTAATCCCGGTGGCCTGACGCGGGTGGCGCTGCGGCGCGGTTCGCTGGTCGTCAACTCCTCGCAGGGCGGCGGCAGCAAAGATACCTGGGTGGTGGCAGAATAGCCGTCATAGCTTCGTTCCTCCTGAATCTTATTCACCAAATCTCCCATGCTTAGCCGTGTTGCCGACTCCATCTACTGGCTCAACCGCTACGTCGAACGTGCCGAAAACATTGCCCGGTTTGTCGATGTCAATCTGCATCTGCTGCTCGATGCGCCGGTAGTGATGACACAGCAGTGGAAGCCGCTGATTATGACCACAGGTGATTTGTCGCTGTTTGAAGCGCGCTATGGCGAAGCCACCGCCGACAGCGTGATTCATTTTTTGACCTTTGACGAGCAATATCCCAACTCGATTTTGTCCTGCCTGCAAGCCGCCCGCGAGAACGCCCGCTCGATACGCGAAACGATTTCCTCAGAAATGTGGGAGCAGGTGAATACATTTTATTTGATGGTAAAAGATGCTTCGCAGGCCAAGCCATTGGCGCAGATGCCCAAGTTCTTTGCTGAGGTGAAGATGGCCAGCCACCTGTTTGTCGGCGTGATGGATGCCACCATGTCACATAACGAAGGCTGGCATTTTGGTCGGATGGGACGGCTGATTGAACGAGCGGAGAAAACGGCACGCATTCTCGACGTGAAGTATTTTATTCTGCTGCCAGCGGTGAATTTGGTCGGCACCACGCTAGATGAATTGCAGTGGATTGCGCTGCTC
>CASBQH010000293.1 GCA_949127695.1 Synechococcales cyanobacterium PMM_0073 | reverse complement strand
GGGGTTCTGGACTCATGGCCAGTCCCGCAATACCGCCGCAGGCCAAAATGTAAATCGGGTTGATCATCGCATTCGAGAGACAATCTACCATGTAGAGCACCACCATAATTGACACCGCTACAGCAGGCGCAACCTGTGGGTTTGCCCAAGTCCGCGCCGGATAGCGCGACCAAAACAGCGTCACTACCGGCAGCAGCATAGAGGTATAGAGACTTGCTAACCCCACAGCCCCAAACGTGCCAAACGCAATCACCCAGAGACTATCTTGAACCGTCAGCCTATCGCTACCAGGAATTAGAACACGCGAGCGATTCCAGCCTGACCAGCCAAACCAAAACTGTTTGCGAGCATGGTCAACCAGCAGCTCTTCGTTGTTAAATCGAAATTCTAGCGAAGCCAGCCGATCGGCAGGAAAAATCGGAGACAAAGTTTCAAGCAGCTGATCGCTGGAATAGGCTGTTGTGGCCATATTCACATAGAGATAGACTGCAATTCCGGCGATTAGCAGAAACACAGGCAGTGCCGTGCGAAACTGCTTGGCTACAAACAAACAGGCAATGCCAATCGCTAGAATCGACAGCGCCCCGGTAGAACGCGACAGGATAAAGGTGAAAAACAGCGCTGCCACCAGCCAGCCCATCGGGATATTCCAGATCTGCTTGACTGTACCCGTATGCCAGAGCCAGATGCCAATCAGCAGAGAAGCCATCATAAAGGCGGCAACGGCTAGCCCGTGATTCATAAATACAGTTGGCCTGAAACCGCCTAAGCGCATCGTTTGGGCAAAGTCCGCCGAAGCAAACGCGCCATAGACAATTCGGTGCAGCTGGGGGCTGAGACGAATCTCAAACAGACAGAGCGGCACATAGACCAGCCCACCCATAAAGATGCCAATTGCCAGATGCCGCAGTCCGATCAAGCTACTGAGATAGATTCGACCCAGGAAATAAGGCACACCCCAGGTCATCGTCTGATCTAGCGTGCTCGAAAAGCCGTCATAAGCCCCTAAGCCATTGGTCATTGAGGCGGTAAACGGAGAGAGACACCAGATCAGCATCGGGATATCCAGCCAGCCGAACCTAAAGGTTTTAAACCGGCCTGCGTCAAAGATAAAGGTGGCCAGCAAAATACCGTAGCAGGTGGCCGAGATCTTGGTGTAGTCGGGGATGCCACTCAGCTCTAGTACAGCCTGCGGCAGAAACAGCCACGCCCCCAGGAAGCTTAGCACTACGGCCTGACGAGGCGGCAGCCTAGAAAACAGGTAAAGCACCACCGGAATCCAACCAAACATCACCAGCGGCACCAGCAGATTGGGTGCGCCCATCGGATTACCAGGAAAAATAAAGCTCATAGTCCAGTCTTGCTAGATATAAAGTGGCTGGTTGCGGGTTATAGATAGCTGGTAGATGGCTGCTTGCGGTTCTTAGTTCTCTAATATACCTACACCTAATCTATACCGTCACGGCAGTCGCCCGCTCAAGCACCGCTTCAAGTAAGTCTGTGGCATGATTCCAGGTATAGCTGCTGGCGCGCTGGTAGGCCAGCTCAGACATGGTTTGCCAAGCTTGCTCAGACATCGCGCAGACAGTTTGAATGGCTTGCGCCATATCTGCCGGATCTTCTGCTTTGACCAAGATGCCAGCGCCCTCAGCCAACAGCTCTGGTGCAGCGCCAACTGGCGTGCCAATTACCGGCGTCCGACAGGCCATTGCTTCTAGAATCGGTAGCCCAAACCCTTCAATTCGGCTGCCAAATAGCCATGCATCACATTGCGTATAGAACTGCTTAAGTTCGGCCTGAGCTGGAGATTGAACATAGAGGGTCTGATCGGGCAGCGGCAGCGCCTCAGAGGGCAGGTCAAACCCGAAGGCCACGAGCCGCAGATCGGGAATGGCCTGCCGCGCCAGTTCAACTGCTTTAATGCTAATATCACAGCCTTTCCAGACTATCTGTGAATACATCAAGCCAACGGTGGGTCTGGCTGGCTTGCCGCGATTTGGCGCAGCAAACTGAGCTAAATCAACGCTGTTGGGAATTAGAGAAATATCGGGGCTGCTGGTCTCTTGTCGGATGACATGAGCAATCCACTGCGCCACCGCAATTTTATGCAGCGGCAGTTGCCAAGTAGCCTTGACGCGCTCGGTTTGCTCAGGAGACAGGTGGCGCTCATCATGCTGAATCAAATAGAACTTCGCGCCTTTAGCAGGCGGCAGTTGGGCAACCCATTCGGCAGTCTCCCACCAAGTCGCAATCACCACATCAGCATCGAGCAGGTCAGAGGCTTCAACTGGGCGAGACTGATCTAGCAGGAAGGCTTTAACTGCCCTGTTGTCAAAATGAGAAGGCTGAGCGTCGCGTCGCGGCAGTTCTCCCCGCAGCAGCCCCCGCAGGTGGTCACGTAAACTCGGTTTCTCTTGAGGCGGAGCAATCACAAAAACCTGATGCCCTCGCTGCTGGAGGATCTCAGCATAGATAGCTACTACTCGGATACCACCGGCCATGCCATAGCCTGGGAGGATAAATGTGATCTTCATGCTAGAACTTCACCCCATACAGCCTGCTAATGTCTATAGCCAATCAGACTAAGCAACTAAAACTGAGTAACTAAAACAGATCGTCTTGATTTCGACATCATCGTAGCAGGCCATCAATGGGCAAGCCAAACCCCAGCCAGTTACGGAACAGCAGCAGCGCCGCCAGCACGCCAAACAGCAGGGCAGTCGCTTGCAAATCCTGTTTGCGGTCGCTTAGTTTCTCTAGCTGTAGTCCGTAGCTAATCACACAGTAATAGCATAGGTCGTTTAAGGCAACTCCAACTACGGCTCCCGGTAAGCCAAATAGCCGATATCCCAGGCCGATGCCCACAACCGTCGAGATAAACCGGCTTAAGTTGGCCGCAGCGGTATACTGCGGTTTGCCAATGGCAAAGAGCACTGGCTCAATCGTGTTGCAGAGCAGCCTGGGCCAGACGCCTAAAGCCAGGATAGGCAGCATCCAGGCTGCTTCTTGATAGCGATCGTCATAGAGAATTCTAATCACCAGATCGCCGCTGGCAGCCAAGACCGCCATACCTAGCGCTAGGGCAATCAAAATTGGCTTCCGCTTGCGGCGGATCTTGGCGAGGATGATCTCATGGGGCTGATCAGCAATCATGGAGAGGGCTGGCATGATCACCTTACCGCTCAGAGCCGTCGTCACCGAGCGGGGCATATCGGCCAAGGTGAGGGCAATGCCGTAAATTCCGAGCAGCGTAAACCCCAGGACTTTGCCCAAAATCAGCCGATCGGCCTGCTCGCCAAAAAAGGTCATGGCGGTTGACAGAAAGATCCAGGTGCCAAAAGAGAAAATCTCATGGGTGGCTGTTTTGTCCCAGGTGAAGCGATTCTGCTGGGCTGGATTGATCCGCCAGCTTAAAATCAGCTGATAGAGCGAAGACACTAAGCCACCTGCCACAATTGCCCAGATCGTGGGCTGAAACCAGGCCCAAATCACAATGGTCACGGCACTCACCAGCTGCCCCGACAGCTCAAACATCGCCATTTCTCGGATGGCCAGATGGCGATTGAAGCTAAAGATGGCGGTGCAGTTAAAGCCCGAAACCACCGTAGTTAAGCCGACAACTGGCACTAGCCACAGCAGTCTAGGTTCGCTGTAAAGCTGAGAGACTGGATAGGCCATTAGCAGACAGGCTAGCCACAGCACAAAGCCGCGAATCACCTGAATTGTCCAGGCTGTATCGAGAAAGCTGCGCTCATCACCGCGCTTATTCTGGATAATGCTGACGCCAATTCCCACATCTGAGAACATATGTAGCCCAGAGATGAACACATAGACTAGCCCCATCAGCCCAAACAGTTCTGGAACCAGCAGACGGGTCAAAATCAGGTTGCTCCCCAGTCGCATCACGTTGCTGATGCCATAGCCAGCAATCGTCCAAATGGCACCTCGGACGGCTCGCTGATTAATTGATGAAGAAGCTTCGGTGGAAGAAGACATGCACTCTATAATCTCAGATACAGCAATTGAACCCTGAGCCTTGCAGCATTGCGCTCGACTAAGCTACAGATTACCCCGCTGCCAGCAACAGGCAACGCAAGCGCCGCTGAAGGGCAGGAGAATCAGCCTTGATTAATCTCTATTACAACCATTACGACAGCAATTTCGAGGCTGGATCAAATTGAACCGCTCACTTTATCGATTCTTGTCAGAAGTTAAGCTGGACTCAGAGAATTAGTAAAGATTTCAAAAGTGAGCCGGATTGGCGAATTGGGTAAGGCTCTGTCCCAAGATGGTTTTAGACTAAGCTGTTCCAGGCCAAATTAAGGAACAAGAAGATTTGAATGCGGATCGCAATTGTTGGATGTGGGTTTGTCGCAGACTATTACCTG
>CASBQH010000292.1 GCA_949127695.1 Synechococcales cyanobacterium PMM_0073 | reverse complement strand
TCAGTGCTCAAGTCACTTAAACGCTGGCTAGAGCAGAAATTTGCCGCTGCCGAGCTGCCGGTCATTTCGGGTCAGGAGCTGCTGAAGCATTGGTCAGGCAGTCAGCCCGACAAGCTGACCAACAGCGAAGCTCAGAATCTCTCTAAGCTGCTGATGCATCTGGGCTACGGCTTTGAACCCGACCCGCGCTTTGGGGGAGCGCTGCCCAATGCCAAGAGCAGTTTTGCGCTGTTCCCCTGGCCTGCCAAGCATCCAGATAGCCTGTCTCTGGCCTATACGGATGCGACGCTGCAAGTCCAGATGGCGCTCGCGGTTGCCAGCGGTGACGCCGCAGCCAGCTTGCCGGAGCGGCAGAGCCTAGAGCGTCAAATCGCGCGGTTCCCGGAGCTGAGTCCGCCGGAGCGCCTTCGGCTTCAGGCATACATGCAGGTCTTGATCCAGCAAACCCCAGCCCTGCGAAACCTCAAGACGCGAATTGAGCGGATGCATCCAGAGCATCGAGCGGCTGTGCCTCAGCTGTTGCTGCATGTTGCGGCGGCAGATGGGCCAATCACGCCTGAAGAAGTGAAGCTGCTGGAAAAAGCCTATAGGCTACTCGAACTCGATCCGCAGCAGCTCTACAGCGATGTTCACGATCACAGCACGCTGCCAGACTCAGCGCGGGGACTGGCCAGCGAACCCGTCACGGTGCAGTCAGCCTCGCCCAGCAAAGGGCACAAAATCCCGGCTCGCCCTAAAGCCGGATTGGATATGAATTTAGTGCAGTCCAAGATGGCTGAATCGCAAGAGATTTCAGGTCTGCTGGCCAATATTTTTACCGAAGCTGACCCGCAGCCAGCTGCTAAACCAGCGCCGCCCAAAGCCGCAAAAGCAAAGCGGGCTAAGGCTAAGGTTCAACAAGCTGAGACTGCGCTGATTGCGGGGCTAGATGCAGCCCACTCTCAGCTGCTGCGGGCGCTGGCTCAACAGAAAATTTGGCTGCGTCAAGATCTAGTGGATCTGGCTAGCCAGCTTGACCTAATGCTAGACGGTGCGCTAGAAGTGATCAACGAGCTGGCCTTTGAGCGCATAGATCAGCCTGTCACCGAGGGCGAAGACGAAATTGAGGTGGATCAAACGGTACTACAGGAGCTGTTAGGATGACGGAATTGATCAAAGCCAAAGACCGCGACATGGTGATCCAGTCGTTGCAGTCAGGCGTGGTGCCCAGACGCGGGCAGCATTTGATTCAGGTCGGGCGGGCTGAGGAAATTAAGGCGCTGATTCGGGATCTAGATCGGATGGCGGATGGCGGCTCGGCAATTCGATTTGTGATTGGCGAATATGGCTCTGGCAAGACGTTCTTTCTGTCGCTGGTGCGCTCAATTGCCCTAGAGAAAAAGCTGGTGACGGCTCACGCCGATCTCACCCCTGATCGCCGACTGCATGCGACTGGCGGCCAAGCCCGCGCCCTCTACGCTGAGCTGATGCAGAACCTAGCCACCCGCACCAAGCCCGAAGGTGGCGCATTGCCCAGCATTGTCGAACGGTTTGTCACCTTAGCAGTGACTGAAGCTCGCGAACGCGACGTGAATCCAGATGTGGTGATTCGTGAACGGCTCTCGCACCTGTCAGAGATGGTGGGCGGATATGACTTTGCCGAAGTGATTGCAGCCTACTGGAACGGTCATGACAGCGGTGACGAAACCTTAAAAATGAACGCGATTCGCTGGCTGCGCGGTGAGTTTACTACCCGCACTGACGCCAGACATGCGCTGGGTGTGCGGACTATTGTGGATGATGCCAATGTATATGACCAGCTCAAGCTGTTTACGCAGCTGGTGAAGCTAGCCGGATACAGTGGTTTTTTGATTTGCTTAGACGAGCTAGTCAACCTGTATAAACTAGCCAACACGCAGGCGCGCAAGAGCAACTATGAGCAGATCCTGCGAATTCTGAACGACTGTTTGCAAGGGGCTTCAGTGGGGCTGGGCTTTGTGATGGGCGGCACGCCCGACTTTCTGATGGATACCCGACGCGGCCTCTATAGCTATGCAGCCTTACAGTCGCGGCTGGCCGAGAACAGCTTTGCCGTGAATGGCCTGGTAGACTACAACAGTCCGGTGCTGCGCTTGGGCAACCTCAGCCCTGAAGATCTGTTTGTGCTGCTGAGCAAAATCCGGCATGTCTTTGCCTCTGGAGATGCAGCGGCCTATTTGCTGCCTGACGAGGGCATTCAAGCCTTTATGGCGCACTGCTCGCAGCGAATTGGCGACGCCTATTTCCGCACGCCGCGCAACACAATTAAAGCCTTTGTCGATCTGCTCTCGGTGCTGGAGCAAAACCAGCAGATCTCCTGGAAAGACTTGGTGGCGCAGATTGATTTGAAGCGCGAGGCGAATCCTGATCTGCTGCGGGCTGAGTCAAATGGCGCTGACGCCGGATCTCATGCCGAAACCGACGATGATTTAGCTTCTTTTCGGCTGTAGCTGCTTAAACTAGATGCACTCTGCAATGCACTCAATTATGGTCATAGCAAAAGATAATTCTCCACCGCTCACCCCTGAAGCGTATTTTGCCTGGGAAGAGAAGCCGCTTGATGATATCAAAGTGAATATTGCTGAAAAGAATAACTCCAGAAGCGGGTTAGCCCCCATTGTTTCAGCGTGGTTGTAATTCTAGCCTGCCGCGAATCTGGTCGATCAGGGCAACATCGCCACCTTGATCACCCGCCGCGCTTTCATATCCTGAAACACCTGCTCTAGATCGCAGAGCGGGCGCTGCTCGCTAATCAGCAGCTCAAACGGCAGTTCTCGGCTCGCCAGCAGATCGAGCGCCGAGCGCACATATTGCGGCGTACTGTGAAACACACCTTTAAGCGTGAGCTCGCCGTAATGCAGCTGATCAGTATTCACCGTAATGCGGCTATCGCGCGGACAGCCGCCAAATAGATTGACCGTTGCGCCGGGACGCGCACAGGCAATCGCCAGCTCCCAAACTGCGGGCGAACCTGTAGCCTCCACCACCCCATCTGCTCCCCAGCCGTCCGTCAGCCGCTTCACTAGCCCCGGAATATCTTCAACTGCGTGGTGATTAAAAGTTTGAGCCGCTCCTAGCGCTTCGCCAATTTGCAACCGAGCAGCGCTGCCGCCAAATAGATAGACCTCTGCCCCCTGCCGCGCCAGCGCCGCCACAAACATCAGGCCAATGGCTCCATCGCCCAGCATCACCACCCGATCGCCTGGTTTGATGTTGGAACGCGCCGCCCCATGCAGCACGCAAGCGAGTGGCTCAGTCATGGCGGCCATCGCGTCGGGCAGATCTGCTGGAACGGGCAGCAGATTCTGGCGGACAATGGCAGCCGGAACGCGCAGATACTCAGCGAACGTGCCGTTGTTAAAGCTCAAGTCTGTGCAGAGCGAATATTCTTGCTTCTGACAAAAAAAGCAGCCCTGGCAGGGAGCTGAATTGTTGGCCACTACCCGCTCGCCCAATTGCCAGCCCGCGACGCCCGCGCCCATTGCCCAGATCTGGCCTGCCGCCTCATGCCCAAACAGCGTCGGCGGCTTCAGCATTTTGGCATGGCCACCCCTACGCCAAACTTTTAGATCGGTGCCGCAGGTGGTGGCGACTCCCACGCGCAGCACCACCTCACCCGCCGCTGGCGCTGGGATCGGCTGCGCTTCTAGCCGCAGGTCTTCAGCCCCGTAGAGTAATGCTGCTAGCAAGCTGATTCTCCTTCACTGTGGCAAACGCTATGGCAAAACTAAGATCAAGATCAACAAAAAACGGGGCATTCGGCCCCGCTTTCGCGCAAAGTTAGCTGACATCACCTGCCATCGTTCACAGAATGCCGAGCTGTTGCCTATCGGTCGAGGCCAAACTCGTAGGATTCTTTGATTCTTTCCGCCCAGGCTGCCATGTCAGGGTTGGCACTCATCATGCCCATTTCGTCTGTGACGGGTGTCCCCACAGCCGCTGCTGCCTCAGAAGGCACGCCGTACTCTTCCCGGACTGACTCAGCCCAGACTGCTACATCCGCACTCTGCGCGTCAGTGACGGGGTTGCCGTTCGACAGGCCGTGCGCTTCCTTAATCCCTTCTAACCAGGCCGCTCCATCAGGAGAAGTGCCGGTAAACCCATACTGATCGGTAATCGGGGTCGCAGCTTGAGCAATTCCGGGCAGCGTCAGGCTAGAGGCCAAGGCTGTACCCAAAACCGCCAAACCCAAATAAATCTTAGAGCGCATGTTTAAGTTCCTCCAGAAAATATCATCCACACTGAAATCAGACCAGAAATCAAACCATTGATGAGAGTTAGGCAGAATCGCCCAGCCTTAGCTGATTATAGGGAGTCGGTAACGAAAAATCAAAGTTTGTCTTTTGGCCGAGTCAAACTCCGCACTACAATCTAGGCAGAAGCTAGCAGGATAGACCCCATGAACGCCGCCACTGCCGATTCGTCAGCCCTGCCTACCCACCTGCCCTCCAGCCTGCCCATTGCCCAGCTCAATCTGCCGCCAATCAGCGGTTGGGAGGCCGAAATTCAGGCCGTGATGGCGACCGATGCGCCTGTTTTTTTGTCCCAGACTAATCTCAAGCTGGAAAATATTCGGTCTGGGTTTGCCTGCGCCCTGCATATGCACCAGCCGACAATTCCGGCAGGCGGGCAGGGCGAGCTGATCAGCAACCTGCAATATATGTATGAGCATCCCGGCGAAGGCGACAACCACAATGCCGAGCCGTTTGCCGGGTGCTATCGCCGCATGGGTGAGCTGATCCCGCAGCTGGTGCAGGAAGGCTGCAATCCGCGCATTATGCTGGACTATTCGGGCAATCTGCTCTGGGCGTTTGAGCAAATGCAGCGCTGGGATATTTTGGACGGGCTGAAGCGACTTGCCTGTGACCCGCAGTATCAGCCGCATGTGGAGTGGCTGGGCACCATGTGGAGCCATGCGGTGGTGCCCTCAACTCCCATTCCTGACCTACATCTGCACCTGCGGGCTTGGCAGCATCAGTTCGCGGCAATTTTTGGCTATGCGGCACTCCAGCGCGTCCGGGGCTTCTCGCCGCCCGAAATGCACCTGCCCAATCACCCCGACCAGCTGTTTGAATATATCAAGGCGCTGAAGGACTGCGGCTATCGCTGGCTGCTGGTGCAGGAAGACTCGGTTGAAACGCTCAGCGGCGAGCGCCTGCCCCAAGCTCAGAAATATCTGCCGAATCGGCTGGTGGCGCGCAACAGCAAGGGCGAAATGCTCAGCATCACGGCCTTGATCAAAACCCAGGGATCAGATACTAAGCTGGTGGCGCAGATGCAGCCCTATTTTGAAGCCAAAGGGCTAGATCGCCAGCCGCTTGGCTCCGGGGTGGTGCCGTCGCTGGTCAGCCAGATTGCCGACGGCGAAAATGGCGGCGTGATGATGAACGAATATCCGCGTGATCTGCTGCGGGTCTACCGTGAAATTCGCGACAGCGGCGGCAATCAGATGGGCACGGTAGCGCTAAACGGCAGCGAATATCTGGAGCTAATTGAGGCATCTGGAATCACGCCTGCCGACTACCCAACCTGTCAGGCGGTGCAGCAGCAGAAAATCTGGAGCCAGGTTGATCCCAATCAAGCCACGCCTGCTGCCGTAGAGCGCACCATTGCCGAGCTGAAGCAGGCTGATTCTGGCTTTCATATGGACGGCGCTTCTTGGACCAACAACATCAGCTGGGTGCAGGGCTACAGTAATGTCTTAGAGCCAATGAGTCAGCTCAGCGCGGCGTTTCACCAAAAGTATGAAGGGGCGCTTGATCCAGCCGTCACCCGCCAGCCCAGCTATCAGTCGGCGCTGCTGCATAACCTGCTGCTTCAAACTAGCTGCTTTCGCTACTGGGGGCAAGGTGCCTGGACTGATCACGCCCGCGAGCTGTATCGGCGCGGCTTGGCGATGACGCAGGGCTGAGCTGAACCATGAGGCAATCGGTTCAAAAGAGATTCAAATCATCTAAGATCATCTAGGAATCAGCGATTTAGGTAGCGCTATGCATATTGAGCAGCTTCAGCGGTGGCAGCATTCTCACGATTTTTCTGATGGCGAGGCTGAAAATCATAGCCGTGCCGAAACCCTGACGGGTCGAGTCATGCTGCTGACTGGCATCATGATGCTGATCGAAATCGCTGCCGGAACGCTGTTTGGTTCAATGGCGCTGTTGGGCGATGGCTGGCATATGGCGACGCATGTGGCGGCCTTTGGGATCACGCTGTTTACCTATCGCTATGCTCGCCGTCACGCCAACAGCCCGCGCTTCACGTTTGGCACGGGCAAGGTCAGCGTATTGGGCGGGTTTGCCAGTGCGGTGGCGCTGGCGGTGGTGGCCTTTATCATGGCGCTGGAGTCTTTAACGCGGCTGTTTCAGCCACAGGTGATTCAGTTTAACGAAGCGGTGGCGGTGGCGGCTTTGGGCTTGGCGGTCAATCTGGTGACGGGTTTAATGTTGCAGGGACATGATCATCACGGCCATCATGATCATCACGGCCATCATGATCATCACGACCATCACGACCATCACGACCATCACGACCATGATCATCATCCCCGCCAGGATCATCATGCCCCGCAAGACCACAACCTGAGAGCGGCTTATTTTCATGTCTTGGCTGATGCGCTCACCTCAGTGCTGGCGATTGTGGCGCTGCTCAGCGGCAAATTCTTGGGCTTGACTTGGCTTGACCCAGTGATGGGCTTGGTGGGTGCGGCAGTGATTACAAAATGGGCTTACGGCCTGATGCGTGACAGCAGCGAAATTTTGCTGGATGGATCTGCTAGCAAAGAAACTCAGGCGGCAATTATGGCGGCAATTGAGTCAGACGCAGATAATCGACTCACCGATCTGCATGTTTGGTATATTGGCCAGCGGCATTTGGCGGCTAGTCTGTCGTTGGTCACGCACTATCCGCAAGCGCCAGAACATTACAAGAAGCTGCTGGCGCAGATTCCGCAGTTGGTGCATGTCATGGTCGAGATCAACCAATGTCACGGTCAGCCCTGCATCGTGCCTGTTCACGCTCCCCATGTTTGATTACGCCTTTGCTATGTATAGTATCTTGCTGCTTAAAGATATAGTTTGGATATAAGCTTGAGGCTGAGATCGATATATCTGGCGTATAAACTTGTTCCAGCAAATATCCGCCTATCATAGACTTAATCGGAAATAGAGAAGGAAGTTAAGGAGACAGAGCAGCCTTTTTCTTTGCTGGAACAAGACTCGCAGCAAGAGGCGTATGGCAGCTGCTCTGAAGCAATTTTAGGAATTTATGCTCCAAGTCAGCTGCCTGCATCTCTGAGCGAGGGCAATTCCGTCAGCTAACGGATCAGTACGCTCATATATTTGCCGGGAGAGAAGGGCGAGGGCAGCAGCGGCGAGAACTGGCGGCGGTCGGTAATCAGCTGGTTGACGTACATTTCGCTGATAATATGGTTCACCTGCTCTCGGCTGCCGACGATCCAAACCTGCGCTCGGTCGTCATGCGGATCGTTC
>CASBQH010000291.1 GCA_949127695.1 Synechococcales cyanobacterium PMM_0073 | reverse complement strand
GTAGCATTCGCGGCGCACCATTCGCACTTCGGTTGAAGGCAGCTTCAGCGTCACAAAATCGCCGTCTTTGGCCACGACCTGCGCTGCGACACCTGCGGCTCGGACAATTTGGCCGCCCTTGCCGGGGACTAGCTCCACGTTATGAACCGTTGTGCCCAGCGGCATACTGCCTAACGGCAGCGCGTTGCCCACTTCAAACGGCGCGTCAGGGCCGGAGATTACGGTCGAACCGACTTCCAAACCTGCGGGGTGCAGAATATAGCGCTTCTCGCCGTCGCGGTAGTGCAATAGCGCAATCCGAGCGTTGCGGTTCGGGTCATATTCGACCGTCGCAACTTTAGCCGGAATATTGTGCTTGTTGCGGTAGAAATCAACGATCCGGTAGATCCGCTTGTGCCCGCCGCCGCGATGACGACAGGTGATCACGCCCCGGTTGTTGCGGCCTTTAGGGCGATGCACAGAGCGCAGCAGCGATTTCTCTGGCTCGGTGCAGGTGACTTCTGAGAAGTCAGACACCACGCGCTCGCGGGTTCCTGGCGTATAAGGTCGATAGTAACGAATACCCATAATTGCTTAATCTCCGCGAGATCTCTAAACTTCGGGGAACAGAGTGATCGAATCCCCGGGGGCTAGCGTCACGACTGCTCGCTTGTACTGGGGGCGATGTCCGGCAAATTTGCCGACGCGACGCGCTTTTTTGGGCGGATTGTAGGTGCTCATGCCCACGACCTTCACGTCAAACAGCTCTTCGACAGCGGCTTTGATCTGCGGCTTGGTGGCCTGAGAGACGACCTCGAAGCTGTACTGATTGTTTTCTAGCAGCAATGTCGCTTTTTCTGTCACTAGCGGGCGACGAATCAGATCGGCAAGCTGGCGCGGGTCAAATCTAGTCATCTCCGTAGACCTCCTGGATGGTTGCAAGGGCAGAGCGGGTCGCTACAATCCGGTCGGCAGCTAGAATATCGTAGACATTCAGGTTGCTAGCCGAGATCATCCGCAGATTGTTGATGTTGCGCGCCGAGAGGTAGACATTATCGTTGCGCTGCCCGACGATCATCAGTACTTTGGCATCGGCTTCGACGCCCCAGCGAGTCAGAGCGCTGGTCAGCTCTTTGGTTTTGGGACGGGGCAGATTTTCGATGAATTCTTCCACCACAATCAGGTCTTCGACCCGGCTTTGGAAGGCGGTTCTCAGCGCCAGCCGCCGCTCTTTGCGGTTCATCTTCACCGAATAGTCGCGAGGCTTGGGGCCAAAGATTACACCGCCGCCTTTCCAGAGCGGAGAGCGAATTGAACCCGCTCTGGCGCGGCCAGTCCCTTTCTGCTTCCAGGGCTTGCGTCCGCCGCCTTTCACCTCGGCTCGCGTCTTGGTCGAAACCGTGCCCTGGCGCGAGTTGTGCATTTGACGCACCATCGCCCGATGAACAATATGAGCGGCGCTTTCTTCTTTGGCGACCCGCAGCTCTAGCGAGGTTTGCCCCACCTCTTCGCCCTGCCAATCCTTAATTACACAGTCAACCATGACTCGCTTTCCCCTTTCTTGTTGGGCGGCATTGAATACTTAAACCGATGAAATTCTGCATTAGCCCTTAGCGCGTCCGACCAGATTGGCGGGGCGAATATCTAGCAAAGCACCCGGCTTGCCAGGAACCGCGCCTTTGATCAGCAGCAGGTTGCGCTCAGCGTCAACACGCACAACGGTCAGCTTGCGAATCGTCACCCGCACGTTGCCCAACTGTCCAGCCATCCGCTTGCCGGGATAGACTCGACCGGGAGTGGTGCCTGCGCCAGTTGAACCGGGCTGACGGTGGTTTTTCGAGCCGTGCGACATGGGGCCGCGCTTGAAGTTATGGCGCTTTTGGTAGCCTGCAAAGCCGCGTCCAATGCTGGTGCCAATCACATCGACAATTTGGCCTGCGGTGAAGCTGTCGGCCTTGAGCTGTTGGCCAAGCTCAAAGTCGGCAGTGGCTCCTAGCCGATATTCTTGCAGATGGCGCAAAGGCTCTGCCCCGGCTTTGGTCAAGTGACCCAGCTCAGGCTTGCTGAGGGCTTTGGTGGTGGTTGCGCCGTAGCCAATCTGCACAGCCGCATAGCCGTCTGTCTGCTTTGTCTTAACCTGCGTTATGGTGCATGGTCCTGCTTGAATCACAGTCACGGGAATCGCCCGTCCTGTTTCGTCAAAGACTTGAGTCATGCCGAGCTTTGTGCCGAGAATCCCAATAGACATGGTTCTGGTTTCCCTTGTTCTACCATTTGCATCCCAATCGCCCGAGCAGAAGAAAACATTCTGCTCCAGCGTCCAAAAAAGAATCGGCAGTAATTTGGCGGCTTGCGTCAGCCCAAGGCTGCGGTACAAGCCGTTCGTCGCAGCAAACTCGAAGAGTTAGCACAAAATAAAGCCAACCTATTCGCTCTCGCCCTTAATTCAAGGACATACAGACGCAAGACTTAAATAGAGTGATGCAGCTCTATTCAGTATCCATAGCCTTCGAGCCAGTCTAGATTGCCACTTAGATTGCTCTAGAGAAATCAGTCACTCTTGCTGACCGTTCAACGGCGCAAAAGCCAGCTAGTCCTCAGATTAGTCGCCAGTCGAAACGTGGACTAAGCAGATTGCGGCTTACCGATTTGACTCCAGATGCCTCAAAGTTTTGGCAACAGCTATCTAATATAGATTAGGTTTTCAATAACTGTCCAGTGTTTTTTCAATGTTGAACCCAATTTTTTGGTTTTTTTGGTAAGCCACAGACTTGAACCGGGATGGCCTAACGCTCTACAATCAAAAGCGATTCCCTGGCTCGATATAGCCTCCGAATCACAAGACGAGGAATTTACCCTGCGCGAGGACAATCTCCGATGGCACTGATCACAACTGGCAAGCCGTTTGTTCGTAACTTAGAAGCCGACGGGGCATTGGGGCTGCTGCTGCCGCTAGAAGGCGGTCACGAGGGTCGCTATCAGCGCCGACTCAGAGCCGCAGGCTACGAGATCATGAATATTACGGCGCGGGGTTTGGGCGATCTGTCAGCCTATCTATTCGATGTGCATGGTGTGCGTCCAGCGCATCTGGGCAAGAAGACGGCGCAGCGCGAAGGTTCGGTGGGCTATCGCTACTTCCTGCCGCCTGCTGCCACCTATCAAGTCGAGAGCTTGCCGCCTAACTCGAAGGGGCTGGTGATTTGGATGCTGGAAGGCTTGGTGCTCTCTCAGCAGGAGCTGCAATTTTTGGTATCGCTGCCTGCATCTCATCCCAAAATCAAGGTCGTAGTAGAAATGGGCGGAGGCCGCAGCTTTACCTGGAAGCCGCTGTCGGAGTTTTTGCTGGCAGCTTGAGCTGGATTTCGCTGAAGAAAAGCAGAACACAGACTCCGATTTTGGCCTTCCACAGTAGGCTAGGTCAGAAGAAATTGCCTGAGTTCTGGCGCTGCTCTTTTGCCTGCATAACCTTTAGTATGTAAGGGTGACTAACTTGTATCGTCCCTTACGATCTTTAAGAGAGGGCTGCTGGTTCAAGCTGATCTGCGGAGCTAGCTATCAACACCTCCCTGCTGTGAGGAGCTTGGCGCTCGCCTATGCTTTGGCCGGAGCTGACTGCATTGATGTAGCAGCTGATCCCGCCGTGGTGGCTGCTGCTCGTGCAGGGTTGAATGCGGCAGCGCAATTCCGGGATCAGGCAGCGGAAAAAGGCTACTCAGCCGCAGAGCCTTGGCTGATGGTCAGCCTCAATGACGGCGAAGATCCACATTTTCGCAAAGCAGAATTTGATCCAGCGCTTTGTCCGAGTGACTGTCCTCAGCCCTGCCTGCCAGTTTGCCCGGTACAGGCAATTGTCTTTGCCGCAGAATTTTCAGGCGTGGTGGAAAGCGCTTGCTATGGTTGCGGACGCTGTTTATCAGTCTGCCCCATTCAGCAAATCACGGCTCGCTCCTATGTCTCAACTCCGGCAGCGGTGGCTCCACTGGTGTTGGCAGGCGTAGATGCCGTCGAAATCCATACTCAGGTGGGTCGCCTAGAGGATTTTGGTAGGCTCTGGCAGGCGATTTTGCCCTATGTGCATCAGCTCAAGCTCGTCTCAATTAGCTGCCCGGATGGAGCCGGCTTGGTTGAATATTTGCAAGCGCTCTGTGAGTTGATCTCGCCGCTGCCCTGTGCTCTGATCTGGCAGACCGACGGCAGACCGATGAGCGGCGATATTGGCGATGGCGCAACCTTGGCCGCAGTTAAGCTAGGGCAGAAGGTGCTAGCGGCGGGGCTACCGGGCTATGTGCAGCTCGCAGGCGGCACCAACCGCTACACGGCGAAAAAGCTGAAGGCGCTGGGGCTGTTGACTCACGAGAATTCCAGGCAGGCTAGCGGTCAAATTGCCGGAATTGCCTACGGTAGCTACGCCCGATCACTTCTATCTGGCCTGTTAGAAGCACTGGAGCAACCCGAACCGCTGATGGCTCGCGCCAGTTCGCCGCTTGCCCTATCCCTATCCGTCACACCTGCAACCACCATGACTATTCCATCGCCCTGCTTGCTAGAAGATCGGCCAGAACTGCTCTGGCAAGCCGTTGACCTCGCGCATCAGCTTGTGGCTGATCTGAAGCCTGCCCCGTAAAGCGCTCAGCAACGTTCAGCTTTGAATCAGGTTTAAGCGATTTCTGCCTTCAGTTCTACAGCATTGTATCGAAGCATCCATGATATCTAGCGGCAACGACTTCTCTGAACAATCTGCTCAATCCCCTGATCTATTTCCGATTCACGGTTCCGATAGCTCCACTGGGCTGCGAACCCTGCCAGAGCCGCAGATTGAACCCGCTCAGGAAATCACCGACGACTTGCCTCAGCTCTTTGAGATTCTGCCGCCGTCCGTGCGACAGGCGCTCGAACAGCATCCAGAGCGCGACCGACTGGTGGAAATCGTCCTAGATCTGGGTCGCCGCCCCGAAGCTCGCTTCCCCGGCAGCGCCGAATATCTCTCGGAAACGGTCGTATCACGCGCCGATCTCGACTACTGCATTGAGCGAGTGGGTATGTTCAGCGGCGATAACCGAGCTGGACTGGAGCGCACCTTGCACCGAATTAGCGCCATCCGTAACCGCACAGGCGAAGTCATTGGCCTCACCTGCCGGGTCGGTCGCGCCGTGTTTGGCACGATCAGCATGATCCGCGATTTGGTCGAGACCGGCGGCTCAATTCTGATGCTGGGGCGACCGGGGGTGGGCAAAACAACGGCGCTGCGCGAGATTGCCCGCATCTTGGCCGACGAACTTGACAAGCGCGTGGTGATTATCGACACCTCCAACGAGATCGCAGGCGATGGCGACGTGCCGCATCCGGCAATTGGCCGAGCCAGACGCATGCAGGTGGCGCGTCCAGAGTTGCAGCATCAGGTGATGATTGAGGCGGTGGAAAACCACATGCCAGAAGTGATCGTCATTGACGAGATTGGCACTGAGCTGGAGGCGTTGGCGGCTCGCACAATTGCCGAGCGCGGCGTGCAGCTGGTGGGCACGGCGCACGGAAACCGGATCGAAAACCTGATGAAGAACCCGACGCTGCCGGATCTCGTCGGCGGGATTCAGTCGGTGACGCTGGGAGACGACGAAGCCAGAAGGCGCGGTAGCCAAAAGAGCGTGCTGGAACGCAAGGCT
>CASBQH010000290.1 GCA_949127695.1 Synechococcales cyanobacterium PMM_0073 | reverse complement strand
GTTGCAGCGTGCCAACGGCCTGCTGGCAGAGCATCTCAACATCAATTGGCGTCAGGTTTAGCGCTGGGTTCTGGTCTTCTAATGCGCCCAGCTCCATCATTTCCTGCACCAGCGAAAGTAGGTATTGACCGCTGTTGTGAATGATTTGGATATATTCTTGCTGCTTCTCAGGCCGAGATGCATAGATGCCCTGATTCAATACTTTGGCCATGCCCAAAATGGAGGTCAGCGGCGTGGATAGCTCTTGCGTCATTTGGCTGAGCAAGCTGGTTTTAATTGAGGAACGGCTGCGAGCGGGAAAGCTGCTAGCCTGAGCTGAAGCTGAGGGTCGGCAATTTCCCTGCATCAGGTCGCGCTCAAATTCGCTCATCGCCCAGCGGCCAATCAGCTCTAAAAACGCCAGATCTTGCTCAGAAAACAGGCGGGGAGCCAGACCCATCACAGCTAAGCTGCCAATGCAGTGACCGTTGGCAGCAAACAGCGGCACGCCCAAATAGGCGCGGATGCCGTAGCGCTGCACCAGCAGATTTTGAGCGTGGGCTGGGTCAGCGGCGGTATCTGGAATCGACAGCAGCCGCTGGTCTTCGGCGACCTGGGCGCAAAATGCCGCTTGGCGGGGCAGCTGCCGACTGGTGGCCAGATTGTTCATCAAGCCGATCCGCGACAGGCCAACCGCTGATTTAAACCAAACCCGATCGCGATCGAGAATCCCCAGAACGCAGATCGGGGCATTCAATAAATGCGCGGCGGTTTGGGTTGCTTCTTCAAACACCGGCAGACTGTCTGTTTCCAGCAGATTCAGCCTTGCCAGCGTTTGCAGGCGCTGCTGTTCGGCGACAGCGGGCGTATTGTGATCAAATTGTTCCAACTGGTCGTCCGAGATCATCTCAACAACCCCATTTTTCAGGTTCCCCATAGGTACCCTCCCATCTGAGAGGTAGTCATTCGCTATACCTAAAGTTCCCGCTGGGTTCAGTTGCTCAACAGCGATCTAAAAACAGGTGCGAAAATCTTGCTAGAGAGGGAGTTAGAGCTATTTAACTTTCCAGGGAGGCTGAAGAGCGACGGGAAATCAATGTATGAAAACATACTTGTCAATCCCAAATATTACGCAAGAGAATAGCTAAGACTTGGCGCTCAGTCTGGGTGTGATTGTCGCTGAGTAAACTTGGGACGACCCAGCTGAAGCTTGTATCGTTATTTTGTCACCAGCATATAGACGCCATCCCAGGTGGCGGGAGGTGGCTTAAGCAGCCATTGCTGAGTTCGCAGCAGCTGTAGCTTCACCGATAGATCATGCGGTCTGAGTTTGTGAGCCGCTTCAAAGTGACGGAGCGCCTGCTGAAAGCTGCGGCTGAGATAGTCTCTGCGTCCAGCTTCATACAATTCAATAAACTCGGCAGTTTGGCCATTCAGCGGCTCGTTGCGTTCGCCAATCAGTTCGTAGATTCGCAGCGGTCTAGTTTTGCCTTTGACACAGACTTTATCGAGTTCGCGTACCCAAATATGTTCCTGGCAGAGCTGATAGGTATACTCGCTTAAGATAATATCGCAGCCATATTCTTTGGTAACACCCTCCAGTCTGGCGCTAATATCCACGCCATCGCCAATTACGGTATAGTCCATCCGGCGCTGAGAGCCAATATTGCCCGAAACCACCTCACCAGAGCTGACGCCAATTCCCACCTGGATCGGCGGCTGATCTTGCGCCTGCCGCTGCTGATTAAATTCCCGCAGGCGACGGCGCATATCCAGCGCTGACTGCACCGCCATCCAGGCATGATTTTCCAGCGGCAGCGGCGCACCAAATACCGCCATCAGCGCATCGCCCATAAATTTATCGAGCGTGCCTTGATAGACAAACACCGACTCCACCATCGTTTCAAAATAGTTGTTGAGCAGTCCTACCACATCTGCGGCCTGCATCTTTTCGGTGAGCGAGGTGTAGCCTCGAATGTCAGAAAACAAAATTGAGACATCTTTGCGCTCGCCAATCATTAGCGCATCGTCGCCCAGCGCCATCACCTGCTCTGCTACATCTGGCGTCATATAGCGGTAGAGCGTCGTTTTCATCCGCTTTTCCTGGCTAATATCTTCCAGCACCACCAGCCCCCCCCGCACCTCGCCATCTGTGTTGGTCAGCGGCGTCACGGTCAGGTTAATGCTGCGCTCCACGGTTTGCACTGGCAGAGCCGAATTCTCTGGGCTCAGGCGCAGCAACAGGCTTTGCTCAGGCGCATATTGCGGGGTCGCTTGGGCAATGCTTTCTTCAAACCAGAGCTGGAGGTTTTCAATTGGCACGACCTCCCAGACCGGGCGGTTTAAGACGCGGCTCGTGAGCCTTTTGGCGGCGATTTCGTTGGTTTTGGCATCGGGGCAGCCCAGCAGCAGCAGCGCGGCGTTGTTAATTGTGACGATTTTTCCTTGCAGATCGGTGGAAATCACCGCGTCAGAGAGGCTTTGCAGCACATCTTGCTGATACTGCTGTTCGAGCAGGACGCGCTCAAATAGCTGCGCGTTTTCCAGGGCAATTCCAGCCTGGATGTTAAACGCCCGCATAAACTCTTCGTCTGAGCCATTGAAGCAGCCCTGATGCTTGTTGATCAGCTGCGTGACGCCAATCAGCTGCCCAGCCGAGTTGTAGACGGCCATACAGAGCACGGTGCGGGTGAGGTAGCCCGTGCGCTGATCGATGCTGGGGTCAAAGCGCGGATCTTCGTAAGCGTTGGCAATATTCAGCGTCTGCTCGGTGGAAGCCACATAGCCCGCAATGCCGCGATCCGCCGGAATCCGAATTTCGACGCTATCGCTGCCGTCTGCCGTCGCCACCTTTGACCAGAGCTGGCGCTGCTCACGGTCAAGCAAAAACAGCGTGCTGCGGTCAGCCTGCATCAGCTCGCGGGCTTCGTTCATTACGGCTTGCAGCGTTTTTTCCAGGTTCAAACTCTGACCCAGATAGGCCGTTGCCTTCAGCAGAGAGGCGACGCCGCGCTGGTTACGAGCCGCCATATAAAACGAGTTGCAGCTCTCTAAAATAATCCCCATGGCGTCGGCAAACTCGCGGAACAGCGCTTCGTCGTCGAGTTCAAACGGCTGTTCGCCGCCTTTGTTCAGCATCTGCACGACCGCCACTACCCGCTGCTTCGTATCAAAAATTGGCATACAGAGAATATTCCGGGTCTGGTAGCCCGTCTGCCGATCAATTTCCCGGTTGAACAGCGGATGGCTATAGGCATCTGGAATATTGAGATATTCGCCGCTGCGAGCCACCTGTCCGGCCACGCCGACTGTGATCGGCACGCGAATTTCAATCGGCTGTCCAGATTCACCCTGGCTAATTTTTGACCAGAGCTGTCCTTTATCTTCATCGACTAGAAAAATGGTGGTTCGCTCTGCCTGCAAAAGCTGCCCGACCTTCAGCGTCAGCACTTCCAAAATCTGCTCCAACATCGATTCGAGCACATCGTTGTTGATCAGATCAATCGCGTGCAAAAAATGTCCAAACTCTTGAGTGATCTGCTCTAAGACTTGCCGAAACTGATCGACGGGTAAATCCCGGACTTGATCGCTCAGTTCGCCCCTGCGAGAAATGCTCGAAAAAACAGTCAGCATACTGTCGAAGCTGCGAGTAATTGCCATGACCTCAGCACAGGAAACATCAAATGCCTGAAAATTGCCTGAAAATGCCTGACCTAAAACCGCGTTCAAAGATGGCCGATCTGGCTCAAGATTGCCTCAAACCTGCCTCTAGCTTAGTGTAACGATGAATGCCCCAGCTCGGCGTTTCATCTCTCGGTTGAGGTTACTTTAACATCGCTTTACAAAAACTATTTAAAGACTATACCGATTTGATCGCTAGCCATCTGGATAGACTAATGCAGAATTGAATCAAACTCTGAGCAAAGAAATTTAGCGATCCGGTTTAAAAACTGGTCTAAACAGCCGAGTTTGCAGGATAATAAAGCCTGCTTTCGATCAAAGTCATTCAGCTCCAGGTCATAAGTCTGAACCGGTATGATGCAGAATCAAAAATTAGGACGACTGGGAAAATTCTTACTGTTGGCTAGCATCAGTCTTACCTGTATTGCGGCCACTGAAACCGGACAGCAGATGGTTAAGGCAATTGGCACGGAGATGGTGCAGGTGGCTGTTCAGTCGAGTCCGGCTCAACCCAGTCCAGTTCAACCCAGCCCAGCCATACCCATTCCCGAAGCCGCTAGGGCTGAATCTGGTTTAACTCAGCCCGTCAAGTCTGAGGCTCAGGCGGCGCTGAAGCAGCCCATCAAGCCCCAGGTGATCACTCAGGCGATGGACTCCGCAGAGCCTCAAACAGAAACATCCGGATCTCAAGCCAGACAGGCGATTAGCATTGGAGCCGCAGGGCAGCAGGTGCAGCAGATGTCTTCTAGCCAAATTGCTGCCACAACCTGGCAAGGCGCTTCGTTTCCGGTCGAAAACTTTCAGGCTTACACCTCGCCCTTTGGCTATCGCTCCTCGCCCTACGGTGGCTACAGCCAGGAATTTCACTATGGCCTTGACATGGCCGCACCCGAAGGTAGCTATATTCGCACTTGGTGGAGCGGTAAGGTGGTTGAGGTGTCAGATGACAGCAACTGCGGCACTTCGGTGGTGGTTGACTCTGGCTCTTGGACGCATATTTACTGCCACATGCAGGGGCATGTCGAAACTGAGGGCGGCAAGAAATACCTGATCGACCGCGAGGGCGGCATTCAGATCTGGGAAAATCAGCAGATTCAGGCGGGGGCGCGCTTAGGCCGAGTCGGCATGACAGGCCGCACGACCGGCCCCCATCTGCACTGGGGACTGAAGTATGACAAAAACTGGGTTGACCCGGCGCTGGTGCTGCGAGCGATGTATGACAATCAGCGGCAGTCGGTGAGCCAAGCCCCGGCGCAGTAGCGGCCTATCGCTAGACTTTGCTGCTAGATGAGCCTGCTGCTGATACTCACAGGCTGCTCATTTCTGAGCTTCTTTCTTGGGGCTAACTTTGGTAGTAGTCGCTCTAGCCGCCGCCGCTGACTTAAACGGACTGCGCTTAATCCGCGCCTTTTCCTTGGCACGCTCGCGCTCATATTCCAGCTCCTTCAGCTTTTTCATAATCCGGCTGAAGTATTCTTGCAGATAGTCTTCTAACGTCGTGATTTCGGCTGGGTCAATGCCGAAGGTGGCGTAGGTTTCTTCCATCGGCGCAGTCAGCGGCTTGCCTGAGGCAATCACCTCGGTAAAGGCAAGTCGGTCGGCGGTGTTTTGCCCCCACTTGAAAAAGCGAGCGGTTCTTTGGACAGCCCGCAGCAGGCCAATCGGCATCCGGGAGGTTTTGACTTCGCGCCCGGAGAGCCGCTCACAGAGGCGAATAATCTCGTAGCTGTCCCAGGCTTTTGGCCCCACGACTGGAAAGCTGCGGTTCTGAGTTTCGGGCTTTTGCAAGGCCGCCACGGCAAACCGGGCAACATCCTGCGTGTCCATGTAGGCCGTAGGCGAACTGTCTCCCATCACCCAAATCGCCTGCTTTTCTAGGGTGGGAATGGCGTATTGGCCAATCAAGCCCTGCATAAAGCCGCAGGGACGCAAAATGGTGTAGTTAAGCCCAGATTCTGCCAAAAACTGCTCGGTGCAGCGCTTAATATCCATGAGCGGCACCTCTGGATATTGCTCAGCGTTTAAAATTGAAAAGAAAATAAACCGCTGAATGTTTGCGGCTTTGGCGGCCTGAATTAGCGCCACTTGGCCTTCCCAGTCTACCTGCTTCATGCTCAGCGAGTCGGTGGAGCGGGTGGTGGCTGTATCAATCACGGCAGTCACGTTTTCTAAAGCTGGTGGCAGGGTTTGCGGCTTGAGCAGATCGCCTTGAACCAGCTCAGCCCCCCATTCTTTTAAGAAAGCGGCTTTTCTGAGGCTGCGTACCAAACAGCGGACTGAATGCCCCTCATCTAGCGCCCGACGGGCAACTTGCCTTCCTAAAGTGCCGGTAGCGCCAACAATCAATAGATTCATGAGGGGTTCAGTAACGTTTTATTAATTTCCTTAACTCAAGATATACCAAAATGGAATTCTTTCGCCAGCCGCAAATCAAAAGCCTCTAGGTCAAATCATCCCTCACCACCCAGACCTAAAGGCTATGACTGCCAGCTCTCTACTCTTCGCCGCCCTGGAGCTTCAGCATCAGAAAGCCGAGTCCTAGCCCCACCAAAATCAGGCTAAAGGACAAGATTGCCGCATTAAACATTTCGCCGCCCATCCACCGTCTCCTTCTCTAAAATCAAAACAACTGCATCACCAGATCTTAAAGCAGTTTGGTGGACAATCAGAACTAAAGCGGCAGATTTACTGCACTTTTGCTGTACTGAGGCGATATCTATGGTGGCTTTGGCTCAAACTTCTGCTAAAACTCCGGTTCAGGCTGATCGACCGCGCCTCGCCTTGCCGCTGGGTGATCCGGCTGGAATCGGCGCTGAGGTGATGCTGAAGGCATTGGCCGATCTAGAGCTGCGGCAGACGGGTGATTTTGTGCTGGTAGGCAATCACGAGCTGCTGATGCAAACCTACGACCGGCTGGCGCGGCAGATTGATCCAGCGAGTCTGGCAAATCGACTGGCGCATCCCAATGACCTGGCATTGCTTGATGTTCCGCTAGAACCTGCTCTCAGCGCCAAGATTCAGCTTGGCCAAGGCAATGCGGCCAGCGGCGAAGCCAGCTTTCGGTTCCTGTCAGCGGCAATTGCCCAAACGCTGGCTGGAGCCTGTGAAGGCATTGTCACGGCTCCGATTGCCAAATCAGCCTGGAAAGCAGCGGGACATGACTATCCCGGCCAAACTGAGCTATTGGCGCAGCGAGCGGGCGTACAGCGGTTCGGGATGCTATTTGAGGCGCAGTCTCCCCACAGCGGCTGGCAGCTGCGGACGCTGTTGGCCACCACACATATTCCGCTGCGGCAGGTGGCAGATACCCTAACGCCGGAGCTGCTGACGCTGAAGCTGGAGCTATTGCTCGACTGTTTGCAGCAAGATTTTGGCCTGAGTGCGCCGCGAATTGCCGTGGCCGGACTCAACCCGCACAGCGGCGAGCAGGGACAGCTCGGACGAGAAGAGCAGGACTGGCTCATGCCCTGGCTGGAGTCAATGCGACGGCGCTTCCCGGCAGTCAGCTTAGAAGGGCCGGTGCCACCCGATACGCTCTGGGTGCGTCCCGGCCAAGCCTGGTTTGCCCGTCAGGATGGCAATGCTGCGGCTCAGGCGCATGATGCCTATCTGGCGCTCTATCACGACCAGGGCTTGATTCCAGTCAAGCTGATGGCTTTTGACCGGGCGGTGAATACCACAATTGGTCTGCCGTTTGTCCGCTGTTCGCCAGATCACGGTACGGCTTTTGACATTGCCGCACTGGGGCAAGCTGATTCAACCAGCTGTCGAGCGGCGATCAGGACTGCTATAGAACTCGTCTATCAGCGCCGTCGGTCTGCCACCGCTGAGGCTGCCGTTTTGGGCTAAATTTTGGTTTGACAAAGCTCTGAGAATAGGCTAACAAAGCTTGAGAAATTATAAAAAATCTAATCAGCTTAGATCGGGGATGACTGCGCTATTTTAAGCTGATTAGCAGTTGATTAAAGGCATTCCTATGTGCTTTCTGTACTGTAGGATGAGTTTGAGGCCGATTCGATGGGCTAGTTCTGACGATCGACAGCCTGCCGCAGCCCCTCGACTCTAGGCTAGAATCTCCATCTGTTTTCAGTTGAGTCTTTCCCTGCTTGCAGCCCAGCTTCAATCTGAACCCAGCCGAGCACTCGCCTGTATTTCAACGTTCCCTGACATGTTTGACCCACTAGGGCATGATAATTGAGCCACAGCCTTCATCTATTGAGCCAATTGTCAAGATTTGCTGACCTTCGCAATATTTATTAATATGGTCAGTGGGATGCCAGCGCGAAAATAGAGATCGTTCAGTATATCAAGCTACCGCTGAACGATATTAGATTTAATTCTACTGCGCTAATTTTCCGATCTTGCCATCGGCGTGAGGCCGCAACGCTAGAGATCAGCGCCAAAAATCAGCTAACTCGCTAACTTAATTAAACAAACGGGGGTGAATCATGATTCAATCCATAGAGTATTCGATGGTTTTGTTGGAAGACGAGGCCAGACAGCTGGTTCATCAAGGTGCAGTCAGCCGCAATCAGCCAATCTACGTGCTCTGCCAATATATTCCGGCGCGTGAGTGGGCAGGCGTCGAGTGTGTCTTGGAAACGAACGGCTTTTTGCTCAGAGATCGGGTGGGCGATTTGATTGGCCGCGAAGACTGGGACAACGACTAGCCTTTCACTGGGCAGCTTGAGTTGAGGCTGAAAGCTAGTCGCCAGCAGCCTCAACTCAAGCATCTTCGAGCTATCCGTGCTGCTCTAAAAACTGATTGAGATCTTCCACCACCTGCGTTAGCTCCGCTTCAGTATTGAGCCGGATACGGTCGTCTCGCAGCGTGATCAGCACTTTGGCTGAGAACGGACTCGGCCAAATATTTGGGTTGCAGAAAATTTCTAAAAATACATCTCCCGTATGACGATATTCCATCGGCTTTTGAGGAGTTGCTTTACCACCGGTCTTAGCTGCCGCCTGCTTGAGGCTGTCCATCAAGCCCAGAATTGCTTGCTTTAACGATAGAGCGGCTTCGGGGCTAAAGCCAAAGCTCACCGAACCTTCTGATAGATTTAAGCGAAGCTGAGGCGAAATCGTCATAATCAGCAATTTCTAAAAGCGACTGTTTAACACAGTAAGCTAGGCGGGTGCGGTATTCAAAACTGCTTCACAACTATTCCAGTTCTGCCGTACCGGCTGGCATCCCCCAACCCAAGCGCGTCGGCTGCTGATAAATTTTCTTCAGCGTGCGGATGTCGCGAGCTGAAATGGCAGTGGGATGCCCCACCTGCGAAAAATACAGCGCGTCGGTGGCAACTGGGCTATGCCCCCAGATACCCAGCGCATGTCCTAGCTCATGGCGAGCGGTAGCCAGCATATAGTCAGCAGTCTGGTTCGGGCTGAGCTGGATGGTAAACCGCTGGAAGAGCTGAATTTCCCCTTTGCTTTGCCGCTGAAAAAACTGGTACTTTGTCTCGGCAGCTCGAATTCGCGGCAGCTGGACTGGATGGCCGGGGCGAGCGGTTAACGGCTGAATAGCTGGAGCGGCTCGCAGCACCTGAATATCGGCTGTTTCGGCGTTGGCTGTGAGACTCAGCGGCAGATAAACCGTCCAATCTTGCATGGCCTGCTCAACGGCAGCGTACCAAGCCTGACTTTTAGCATCGGCCTCAGCAGCCTGAATATAAACCTGCACAGGCAGCTTTGACCAAACTAGATAGCCCAGTTCGGTCGGCTGAACGGCGTCAAAATAGTCGCCAGATTGAGCGCCATCGCCAGCGGGTTCGCTCCAATCAGCCAGCGTCAGCGGCAGCGAATGAACTTGAAGCTCTGGCAGCTGTGGATCGGGTTGGCTAGCGGCGACTGGGTTCAGCGGCAAATTGAAGCAGACTGCCATCAGTCCAGCCATCAGTCCGGCTATTAGTCCAGCCACTAGCCAGCCAATTCGCCTAGCCTGCCGGTGGCGCATTCAGCCAGCCCGCGCTCAGCACCACCGTTAGACCCATAAACAGCGCCGTCAGCGTCCAGGTGATCCGGTTGAGGGTCAGCTCAGCGCTCTTGGTGCTGGTAAACAGCTGCGCCTGTCCGCCTAATCCACCCAAGCCGTCGCCTTTGGGGCTATGCAGCAGCACTAAAATTACCAGCCCAATCCCAGAAATCGCCCAAAGAATCGTCACAATCCCAGTCGCAGTCATAGCCTTCTTCTATCCAACGTATATCTAATCTATCTAATCCTTTTATACCTTATTGCCAAGCTACAGCGAGAGACGAACGGGCGAACGGTTAGGCCGAACATCCAGCTCGCTAGATTGAATCATCGTCTGGCCGGTCATTTCAGCGGGCTGGGGCAGACCAAGAATCTGGAGAATGGTCGGAGCCACGTCGGCCAAAATGCCGTTGTCGCGCAGCGTCACCTCAGCCCCCGATCCCGGAATTTGCCGCTTCTCGCCTTCGACCACAATAAACGGCACGGGGTTTGTGGTATGAGCCGTCCAGGGATTGCCCTGCTCGTCCCACATCACTTCAGCGTTGCCGTGATCGGCAATAATAATCGCCGTGCCGCCCGCTTTGCCAATGCTCTCCAGCAGCCGTCCCAGGCAGCTGTCAACGGTTTGAATCGCCTGCACGGTGGCTTCCAAATTGCCCGTATGGCCAACCATATCGGGGTTGGCATAGTTGAGCACCATTAGCGCATAGATGCCTTTTTCGATCGCGGCAATCGCGCCGTCAGTCACCTGCGCGGCTGACATGGCTGGAGCGCGGTCATAGGTGGCAACTGAGGGACTGGGCACCAGATACCGATCTTCGCCTTCCAGTGGATCTTCAATGCCGCCATTAAAAAAATAGGTGACGTGAGCATATTTTTCGGTTTCGGCGGTGCGGAACTGGCGCAGGCCATGCGCGGCCACCACCTGCCCCAAAATGTTGTTCAGGTTCTGCGGCTCAAAGGCGACCAGCACCGGAAAGCTGCTGTCATATTGGGTGAAAGTAACGAAGGCGAGCGGCGCAATCGGGTCGCGGCTGAAGCCGTTAAAGGCCGGATCGACCAATGCCTGGGTGAGCTGACGGGCGCGATCTGGACGGAAGTTGAAGAAGATCACGCCGTCTCCAGGGGCAATTGCGCCAGGGGCAACCCGGACTGGCTCGACAAATTCATCGGTAATTTTGGCGTCATAGGATGCCTGGAGCAGTTCGGTCACAGGCCGACCGTCGCCCGCGCCATCTTGCGTGATCACGTCATAGGCTTTCTGGATGCGCTCCCAGCGGTGATCGCGATCCATCGCGTAGTAGCGACCGCTGAGCGTGACAATTTTGCCGACCCCAAACTTCTCAATGGCTTGCTGAATCTGCTGGATGGCCGCCATTCCGTCCGTTGGCCTGGTGTCGCGCCCGTCGGTAATCGCATGAATGCAGACCTCGCGGATGCCCTGCTCTTTGGCCAGCTCCAGTAGCCCAGACAGATGGCTGAGGTGAGAATGCACGCCGCCGTCTGAGCAAAGGCCGATTAGATGCAGCTTGCCCTGCTGCTGTCGCACCTGCTCGCAGACCTTAAGCAAAGCCGCATTGCTGAGCAGCGTCCCGTCTTCAACCGCATCGCTAATGCGAACCAGCTCCTGCGGCACCACCCGGCCTGCGCCCAGATTAAGGTGTCCCACTTCTGAGTTGCCCATCTGCCCTTCTGGCAGGCCAACGCTCTTAGCCGAAGCCCGAATTAAGGTGCTGGGGTAAGCGGCCCAGAGGCTGTCCATTACTGGGGTATTGGCCGCTGCAATGGCATTTCCGTCGGTTTCCTCACGATACCCCCAGCCGTCCAAAATGATCAGCATGACTGGAGAAACTGGTGACTGTGCCATATCTTAAGTAGCCTTTCGATTCAGCAATTTCTCAGCAATAATATCATTCAAACTTTGGATATGCCTGTCTCGCCTCGGCAGGTTTGAACAGGTTTAATCTGCTGCCCATAAATCTGGCTGATTCTTAATTCAGCCCTTAACTCAGCTTAAACTTTGGCCTTCCGACTTTCCTGCTTTTGCTTCTGTTTATCGCGCTGCTTCTCGCGTTTTTCAACGGTCTTCAACGCCTTCTCGGCCTCAATAGCCTCCAGCTTAGCGCGGTCTTTTTCTTCCGCAATTTTGTCGAGATAGTAGTGGTAGTCGCCCCGATAGAGCCGCAGCTCACCTTCGCGAATTTCGACCACCTTATTGGCCACCTGCGAAATAAAGTAGCGGTCGTGCGACACAATAATCGCCGTGCCGTCATAGGCTTGCAGCGCCTGCTCCAGCATCTCTTTGGCCGGAATATCTAGGTGATTGGTCGGCTCATCCAGGATCAGCAGATTGGCTGGAGTCAGCAGCATTTTGGCCAGCGCCAGCCGCGCCTTCTCGCCGCCGCTGAGGGTGGCCACTTTCTTAAAAACAGTGGCTTCACTGAATAAGAACCGTCCCAGCAGCGTCCTCACTTCTTCGTTTTTCCAGTCGGGCACTTCGTCGTGAATGGTGGCCATCACGGTTTTGTCGAGATCCAGCGCCTCGGCTTGGTTCTGCTCAAAGTAGCCTGGAATCACGTTATGGTCGCCCAGAATAATCGAGCCTTCGGTGGGCTGTTCCATGCCGATCATCAGCCTTAATAAGGTAGATTTGCCAGCACCGTTTGGCCCGACAATCGCCACCCGGTCGCCGCGCTCAATCAGCAGATTGGTGCCCAGAAATAAAATATTTTCGTTGTAAACATGCGTCAGATCTTTAACAATCACCACCTCGCGCCCGCTGCGCGGAGCGGGCGGAAACTTGAAGCGGAGCGAGCGCATACCTGCAACCGGCGCGTCGAGAATCTCAAC
>CASBQH010000289.1 GCA_949127695.1 Synechococcales cyanobacterium PMM_0073 | reverse complement strand
CTGAACTACTTTCTGAACTAATGGATCAGGGCTGCTGGCTGCATCTAGCCACAGCTGACAGTCAGCGGCTGCGAAAGTCTGCTGGAACGCGCTGGTAATCGCGGCTTTGCTCTCCTCTAGGGAGCCTGCTTGCTGAGCCGCCTGAGTGATTGTGCTCAGTAGAGTGATCTGCATCTGAGCCTGCTGTAGCTCGTCGGTGCGCTGTTTGAGCAGTTCGTAGGTTTCGGCGGCGCGCTGCACGACCTGCTTTAGCTCGTTCGGGTTCCAGGGCTTAGTGATGTATTTGTAGACCTGTCCAGAATTGATTGCTTCGACTAAATCTTCAACATCTGTGAAGCCCGTCAAAATAATCCGCATTGTGTCAGGAAACTGCGGCACTGTCTTGCTCAAAAATTCTGTGCCCTTCATTTCGGGCATTCGCTGATCAGAAATAATCACAGCAACTTCGCCTTCGTTAGCCAGCATTTCTAGCGCCATCACGCCGCTCTCGGCTCGCAGTACATTAAAGTCGCGGCGGAAGGTGCGGTACAGCAGGTCGAGGTTGTCGGGCTCGTCGTCCACAACCAGCATTTTTGGTTTTTTGGGTCGGTCTAGGCTCATGACAATCTACTCTAATGGCTAGTAATGTTTGGTTAGTTTATAGGGCTTAGTTTCTGCTTTTAGTTGTGCCCATTTTGGTGAAGTTTTAACAAAGTTGTCCATTGCAAATGAAGCCCTACCAGCTTGTCTCAATTCAGGATTGTCAGGAGCCACTGGTCGAAATCCCGCCGCAGATTGCTCGCGAAACGCCGCATCCTTATGTTAAGCTGGCGGCTCCTTATGGCGATCGCTCTCCCTACTGGCTGCGGCAAGGCGTTCTAGAGCGGCTTTTGTCGGCTCAGGCTGCGCTGCGGCGCATTCAGCCCGACTGGAACATTCAGATTTTTGATGCCTATCGTCCAATTGCTGTGCAGCAATATATGGTGAGCTATACGTTTGAGCAACTGCTGCACAGCAAAAATCTGACGGTTGATGCGCTCAGCCCTAGCCAGCGTCAGGCGTTGCTGCAAGAGGTTTATCAATTCTGGGCAGAACCTAACCTTGATCCGAAAATGCCGCCACCGCACAGCACGGGCGCAGCGCTGGATGTGACGCTGGTAGATGCCACAGGAATCCCGGTTGAGATGGGTTCGCCAATTGATGAAATGTCGCCGCGCTCTTTCCCTGATCACTATAAAAATCTAGGGGCAAATTTAGAGCCAGCAACTCAGTTTCACCAAAACCGGCTGCTGCTGCGCCAAGTGATGATCAGCGCTGGATTTGAGCAGCATCCGCAAGAATGGTGGCATTTTTCCTATGGCGATCAGCTCTGGGTTTGGTTGGTGAGCCAGAGACAGGCGAAAGCCAAGCCGCCAATCGCGCGGTATGGCGGTCTGGGCTAGGCGTCAATTCCCAGATAGGTCTTGCCCAGATAGCGCGTCAGGCGTTTCATTGGGTTGGTGACTTTTTCGCCCTCAACTAGCGTCGTATCAGAGGCCGAGAAACCCATTAGCTTGGCAAAATCAGCATCCGAGAGTTCGCCTGACTGATGCTTTTCAAAGGCGTCTACTACCGTAACTAGATCGCTGACCGAGAACTGGTAGCCTTGCTGGGCGGCAAACTCAGCCACCACCGGGGCGCGTTCGCCCTTCAAAGCGGCGGACTCTGCCGGATCGAGGTCAGTTTCGCTGCTGATATTGCCGTCCCCCACGCCCAATAGCTCCTCTAGACGATGCCGCAGGGCTTCATCTTCAGCCGTCTTTTGCATGAATTGCAGTACCGATGCAGTCGCCATAAAAATGCCTCGATTGCCGATGATGATTACGAATTATTCGCTCAGATTATATCAAGCGGGTTTTGGAGATCGGCTTAACAAAAGCTGAAGTTTGCAAGATTAAAGCTGGCCAAACAATGCTTGAACCTGCGTCCAAGCAGCGGCAGCAGCGGCTGGACTGTAGCTGGCGCGCTGGTCACAGAAGAAGCCATGCGCGGCTCCTGGATAGCGAAAGATTTGGTAGTCGATTTGGTTGGCTTGCAGCGCTGCCTCAATCTGCGCCAAATGCTCCGGCGGAATGCTGACATCTTCTAGGCCAAAGAAAGCATAGAGTCGAGCTTTAATTTCTGGCGTATAGGCCAGCGTTGGTTGAGTGCCTCCCGGCGACCAGACGGGCATACCCGCGCCATAAAACGAAGCCACCGCCCTGATTTCAGGCAACGTTGCGGCCAAGTAAGCTACTAACCCGCCGAAGCAAAAGCCAATGCAGCCGATTGCCCCTGGTTTGACCGAGGGCAGCGCCTTGAGGTAGGTAACTGTAGCCTGAAGATCGCTCAGCAGTTCTTCAACGCGGGTCTGCTCTTTATACTGGCGACCGAGTTTGACGGAATCTGGATCATAGCCCGCCTCAAAACCAGGAGCCTGCCGCTGATAGATTGCCGGGGCAATTGACACATAGCCCAGTCGAGCGAAGCGCTCGGTTACATCTCGGATATGGGCGTTCACGCCAAAAATTTCTTGGATCACCAGAATGGCGGCAGCGGGCGATGCATCAACTGGATGCGCTAGGTAGGCATCAATCAGCAGATCGCCGTTGGGAATCTGCACAGAACTTGCTTGAATGGGGGCAGACATGAGCTTAATCTACAGGCTTATAGTCTCAGACTAGCGCTATCAGGTGATTCGGTGAAGTTCCAAAGCTCGGTATAGTTTGCTCACTCTTGGCCGCCGCACCAAATTTTTTCAGGAAACATTAATATCAGAGCTGTAGGCTACTTGCAGCATGACATTGATGACTTAACGCTTTACCTATCAACGCTTCACTGAGGCGGAGGCTCTATGGTTCGGTTTCAAATTCAGCCCGACAGCGACATTCCCGCATCCACACAGCTCTATAACCAGATTCGATTTGCGATTGCTTCGCGGCAGTTTCCGCCCGGACATCGCCTGCCCAGTACCCGCCAGCTGGCAATGGAGACCGGACTGCACCGCAACACAATCAGTAAGGTCTACCGACAGCTTGAAGAGGACGGCATCGTCGATGCTCAGGCTGGTTCTGGAATCTATGTGCGTTCGCAGGGAGACGAAGGCGGCAGCACTAAGCCCTCCTCCCCAATTTTTGAGCAATACCCGCTGGCGCATCGGCTGGTGCAAAAAAGTCTGGATGATCTGATTGGCCAAGGCTGTTCGCTGTCGCAGGCCAGAGAGCTGTTTTTGTCAGAAGTAGACTGGCGGCTGCGATGCAGTGCGCGGGTGCTGGTGACGGCTCCCAGTCAGGATATTGGGGCGGGTGAGCTGATGGTGCAGGAGCTGGAAGCCGCACTGCATATTCCGGTGCAGCTGGTGCCAATGGAGGAGCTAGAGAAGGTGCTGGAGCAGACGCGCTCTGGCACAGTTGTGACTAGCCGCTACTTCATTGGCGATGCCGAGGCGATTGCCGCGCCGCGCTCGGTTCGCGTCATCCCAGTGGATATCTATGACTACGCCCAGGAAATGCAGAAGCTGCTAGCCTTGCCGAAAGATAGCTGCTTGGGATTAGTCAGCCTCAGCTCCGGAATTTTGCGCGTGGCGGAAGTGCTGGTGCATAGCCTGCGCGGCGAAGATCTGCTGGTGATGACGGCTCAGCTCAAAGATAGTTATCGGCTCAAGTCGATTGTCAATAGCGCCCAGACGATTTTTAGCTTTGATCAGGCGAGCTGCGGTGCGGTCAAACTAGCGGTGACGGAAGCCAGAGAAGACCTGATTCGCCCGCCTCAGCTAATCTGCTGCGAAAACTACATTGGTACTAAGTCGATTAGCCTGCTCAAGCGTGAGCTGGGTTTGGACTAGACTGTAAAAAATCTTGCACCAGCGGCAAATAGGTTGCGGCATCTTCCAGCATCGGAAAATGGCCAGTGTTGGGGATCACAACATGCTTCACCTGAGTGCTTTGGGCGGCGGCGGCTCGGCCTAGCTTCACTGGAATGATCTGGTCATACTCGCCTGAAATCAGCAGCGTCGGGACTTGCAGCTTGGCGTATTCCTGCGGCATTTCTAGCGCGGCTCGCTCGCTGACGGCGGTGTAAATTGTGCCGACCGCTGCCTCAAAGTCGGCAGTCAAGAAATCTTCGAGAAACTCGCGGCGGGCTTGCGCTGGAATGGGCCTGCTCAAAAACCGCGCCATGAACATCCGATCGGCCATTGGAATTTGCTTCAGCCAGTCTGGTCGAAACAGCACCACATAGCGCCCGATCTGGTGAAAGGCTTTGAAGGCCAGCGGATTTGAGGCAAATACGCCGTGACAGGTCAGCACTGCCCGCTCGACTCGTTCGGGATGGCGAGCCAGAAACAGCACCGCAATCGAAGCGCCCGTTGAGTGGGCGTTGAGCGAGACGCGCTTTAGCCCTAGCTGATCCAGCAGCAGCAGCAAATCTTCGGCGTAGGATTCTAGCTCGTAGCCCAGCGCCTCCACCTCAGCCGGAACTGGACGCGGCAGACGCGATTGCCCAAATCCACGCAGATCGTACAGCAGGCAGTCAAATTGCTCAGCAAACGCCTCAGCCGTACCGCGCCAGTAGCGAGTTGAACCCGCCCAGCCGTGAATAAACACCAGCACTGGCTTATCTAGGCCGGGCTGCTGAGAGCGGCTGACCCACTCGTAGTAATGGTCAACGCCGCGAATGGAAATCAGAGGCATAGATGCTAGGCAGATTCAGGCTTGGGCAGCGAAGAAGGGTGAACCAACAGCTCGGCGGTGGAGCGTTTCTCGACCATTTCGCGGGTAATGGCGCAGCGGGTCACATCCTTGCGCGAAGGCAGCTCGTACATCACTTCCAGCATCAGCTCTTCGACAATGCTCCGCAGCGCTCTGGCTCCAGTTTTGCGACGGTAGGCTTCTTTGGCAATCGCCCGCACCGCATCCTGCTTAAACTCCAGCTGCACGTTGTCCATCCGCATCAGCTTCTGATACTGCTTCACCAGCGCGTTCTTCGGCTCGGTGAGGATTTCAGTCAAGGCATCTTCGTCGAGTGGATCAACCACCGCCAGCACTGGCACGCGGCCAATAAACTCAGGAATCATCCCAAACTTGACCAGATCGTCCGGTTCCAAATGCTTCAGCACATCTGCCGCTCGCTTTTCCTTCGACTGGCCTTCTCCGGGCTGAATGAAGCCCATTGTCTTCTTGCCAATCCGCTGCTCGACGGATTTATCAAGACCCACAAACGCGCCGCCGCAGATGAACAGAATATTGCTGGTGTCAATCTGAATGCAGTCTTGGTAAGGATGCTTGCGGCCACCCTGAGGCGGCACGTTGGCGACTGTACCTTCCAACATTTTCAGCAGCGCTTGCTGTACGCCTTCACCGGACACGTCACGAGTAATTGACGGGTTTTCGCTCTTGCGCGCCACCTTGTCAATTTCATCAATGTAGATGATGCCGCGCTGGGCTGCATCCACATCGAGATCCGCCACTTGCAGCAATCGCAGCAAAATGTTCTCGACATCTTCGCCCACATAGCCCGCTTCGGTCAGCGTGGTGGCATCGGCGACCGCGAAGGGAACTTCCAGCATTTCGGCCAGCGTCTGCGCCAGCAGGGTTTTGCCGCAGCCGGTGGGGCCAATCAGCAAAATGTTAGACTTTTGCAGTTCAACTGGATCGTCGGATTTGCCTGCACTTTTGGCTTGCAGGAAGCCCAACCGCTTGTAGTGATTGTAGACCGCCACCGAGAGGATCTTTTTGGCTTCGTCCTGGCCAATGACATGCTCGTCGAGATGCTTTTTAATCTCGCGCGGCTTGGGAATTTGGCTCATGGAGAAGCCAGAGCGCACGGCTCGCTTTTCGGTTGGATGCTCGCGCTTGGCAGCAGGCTGCGGCACTGAGGCGCTAGAGTCAAACAACTCCTCATCTAAAATCTCATTACACAGGTCAACACATTCATCGCAAATGTAGACGCCGGGTCCAGCAATCAGCTTGCGAACCTGCTCCTGCGATTTACCACAGAATGAACATTTGAGATGGGAGTCGTATTTAGACATAGGTTCCCCTTAATTGACTGCGGTAATCGTCTCACCGGGCATGGGCAAATTCTGCCGAGACACCACCTGGTCGATCAGCCCGTAGGCCGAAGCTTCCTCTGCCGACATAAAAAAGTCGCGCTCTGTGTCCGTCTCAATCTTTTCGAGCGGCTGTCCTGTATGATAAGCCAACAATTCGTTCAGCGTGCGCTTGTGATAGAGAATTTCTTTAGCCTGGATCTCAATATCCACCGCCTGACCCTGCGCGCCGCCCAACGGCTGGTGAATCATAATCCGCGAGCTGGGCAGAGAAAGGCGCTTACCTTTGGCTCCGCCTGACAGCAAAAAGGCTCCCATGCTGGCCGCTAAACCATAACAAATTGTCACGACATCAGGACGAACCTGCTGCATGGTGTCGTAAATTGCCATGCCTGCGGTGACGGAACCGCCCGGTGAATTGATATAGAGCTGGATATCGCGCTCTGGATCTTCGGCATCTAGGAACAAGAGCTGCGCCACAATGGTGTCGGCTAGCGCATCTGTCACCTGATCGCCCATAAAGACAATCCGCTCGCGCAGCAGCCGAGAATAGAGGTCAAAGGCACGCTCTCCGCGCCCAGACTGCTCCACCACCATTGGAATCACGGCATTGATATCTAGAAACTTGGAGCTAATGGTTGATTGAGGCGTGATCATAAGCCAAATGAGTCAACAACTGAATTGCACTGAATTTCACAGTCGCTAATGCTATCAGCTTAGCGGATTCATCCCGTTTAGGGGCTGGGCGTGAGTGGAACCAATGGAATCTAGGCAGATCATGTTTAATCTTTGCTCATTCCTATGTTCACTATATCCTCAGACAGATCGTTAGAGCATACAGTCTGACGCATCCTTACGTAAACACTATATGCTCAAACTTGAGAAACCTTCAGGGCGCAAATCTTAAGTAATTACGCAGAAGGCTTGCTGGACTTCGCTTTTTTGCTCGATTTGGCTTTGGCAGGCTTCGGCTCTGGCTCTG
>CASBQH010000288.1 GCA_949127695.1 Synechococcales cyanobacterium PMM_0073 | reverse complement strand
CTCAGGGCTGGGCTGGCGGCAGCTGGCGCTCTAGGTCAAACAGAAAGCCGTGGATATATTCTTCGGTCCAGTCTGTGCCGTAGAAGCGGTTAAACATGCCCCGCGCTGGATCTTTCTCGGCGCGGTAGCGCAGGCAGCTGATCTAGAGCCGGATCTCTCGAAGCATCGGGGATGCCGCTGACCTCTGTCCCTTTTCTGGAAAGCAATGTTCCTTAATAAAAAGAACCGCCTCAAAAACTGGCTAATTTTGCACCACACTCTAGAGGCGACCGCTTAGGCTGAGAGAAGTGCGGTAATCTTTTTCTACAGCCGAGTATGAAATCACGATGGCGCTATCGCTGGACTGCCAGCCTGCTGATTTTGGCCGCAGCCCTCAGCAGTTTGGTGATTCCCAGACGTGGAGCGGGCAACGCAGGGGCAGATTGCGAATACTGCGTTTGCGTGGTGCAGTTCGGCTACCATTCGGCATTGATTTTGCCAGTTGAAACAGCCGCCTTTAGCTGGCAGGGCGATCTGGAGGCGATCACGCCCGCTGCCGTTGAAACCAGCTCGGTGCAGTATCTCGGCTTTGGCTGGGGAGAGCGGCAGTGGTCGCTCAATCCGCCGGCAGAGCCTCATCTGCTAGAAATCTTCGGCGCTCTGTTTTTGCCGAATCGGGCGGTGCTGAAAGTGGAGCGCTACGCTGAGTTTCCAGCGCACCAGAACACCGAATGTGTTGGCGTTACCCCGGCGCACTATTTGCAGCTCGTCGGGTTTATTCAGCAGAGCTTCCAGCGCGATGCTCAAAACCAGCCCATTTATATTGCTGAAGATCAGCTCTATTCTGCCAGCTTTTACGAGGCGACCGGTACCTATTCGCTGTTTAACAACTGCAACCACTGGACGGCTCATGGACTGTGGCTGGCCGGGGCAGATACGCCGCTTTGGCCCGCTCATGCTGCCGCAATTATCTGGATTTTGCAGCCTAGCTGCCCGTCCCCCCAACCTGCGCCTCAGACTGTAGCACGCGCCAAATTGGCTTGAATTCACCTGGATCATCTCGTGGCGAGGTCGCAAAGCGATCTAAATGCTGCGGCTAGATCTATGGTTCAATCTGACTAGATCCTGATAACGCCTGAACTGAGTTTGCCTCAGTCGCCGCCAGCTAGGATTGAACAATACTGCTCATCAGCTGATTCACCAGTCGTTCCCGCGTCATCGGGATAACCTCTGCGCCATTCATCATTTCCTGCGTAATAAAAAAGTAAATTACCGTACCCGTAAACATTCGCGCCGCCGCAGCCGGATCAGCTAGATTTAGCGCTGGGCAATGCGTTAGATAATGCGTCAGGGCTTCTAGCAGCGGTTTGTCGCCATGCTGCACAAAGGCGCGTCCTAGCTCTGGAAAGCGCCCCGCTTCTCCCATCACCAGCCGAATAAACGTAATCCGCTCCAAATTACCCATGCAGCTATCCAGCATTTCGTTGGCGAGCTGGCGCAGCACCGCTTCAGGCGAATCTGAGGGGGCTTGCCACAGAGCGTTCACCGATTTCGCCCATTCCATTTTCTGCACCATTCGCTCCATGAGCGCATTAAATAGTCCTTCTTTATCGTGGAAGTGGCTATAGATTGTGGGCTTAGAAACCCCAGCGGCAGTGGCGATTCGATCCATTGTTGTCCCGGCATAGCCCGCTTCTAGAAAAACACTCGTCGCGCCATCCAAAATTGCCGCCGTTTTTTCGGGCGAGAGTTGACGGGAGCTATGCGGGGTTTTGTCAGATTCCATGCAATCAAAAAGTCAAAAAATAGGCTTGACACTACCTTACTAAATAGTTTAGTTTAAACGCAACCTCAACTTAACTAAACGGTTTAGTAATGAATCTAGGCGGCAGGGCGCAGAGTCAAATGATTGATGCAGTAGGACGACGTTCACTGGCTCGGAAGTGGGTAATTGTGGCGGTATGCCTGTTTAGCGGACTAGGAGCCTATCTATTCTGGCGCTCACAGCTGTTGAGTTCGCAGCAGGCTCAGCCAGAGGCAGTCGCACCGCAGATTCAAACGGTGACGGCTTTGGGCTATCTAGAGCCGCTCGGCAAGGTGATTAATCTGTCGGCTCCCAGCGCGGCGGGCGGCACAAATCGGGTTGAGCAGCTGTGGGTCGAGCAGGGAGATATCGTCAAAGCTGGACAGGTGATTGCGGTTTTGGACAGTCGTGATCGGTTGCAGGCGGCTCTCGTCGAGGCGCAGCAGCGAGTGAAGGTGGCTCAGGCCAATCTGACGGTGGTGAAAGCAGGTGCAAAACAAGGCGAGATTGGGGCGCAGCAGGCCGAAATTGCCCGACTTGAAGCCCAGCGGCAGGGGGACAGTCAGGCGCAGGCGGCGACCATAGCAAGACTAGAGGCCGAACTGCAAAACGCTCAGGCTGAGGCAGCGCGCTACGAAATGCTCTATCAGCAAGGCGCAGCTTCGGCTTCTCTGCGGGACAGCAAAGCGCTGACGCTAACGACCGCCCAGCGCAACCTGCAAGAAGCGCAAGAGGTGTTGAGTCGAATTCAAACCACGCGCTCGCCGGAGCTAACCTCCGCTAAAGCAACGCTGGATCGGATCGCCGAGGTGCGTCCAGTCGATATTGAAGCGGCGCAGGCACAGGTCGATCAAGCCAATGCGGCGGTGCAGCAAGCCAAAGCCCAGCTCGATTTAGCCACCGTGCGCGCTCCCCAAGCAGGTCGGGTGCTAGAGATTCATACCCGTCCCGGCGAACTGCTCTCAAGCGACGGCATTGTAGAACTGGGGCAAACCCAGCAGATGACGGCGCTGCTAGAAGTTTATGAAACCGACATTAGCAAAATTAAGCTGGGGCAGCCCGCTCAGCTTTATAGCGACAGCGCCCCAGAATCACTGACTGGCAAGGTTAGCAAAATTGGCGTGAAGGTGAAGCGTCAAAATGTCGTCAACTCTGACACTTCTGCCAATATTGACGCGCGAATTGTGGAAGTGCGGGTGCAGCTCGATGCGGAGTCGATCCAAAAAGTGGCTGGCTTGACCAATCTACAGGTGACTGGAGAAATTCAACTATGACCCGCCCCCCAAAGCAGGCTACTGCCAAACCGCCCGCTCGCCCCAAACGACCCTTCTGGCAGGCGTTGCAAGACCGAACGCCGCTGGGCTGGCTTCAGCTGAAGAAGAATCGCGGGCGGCTGTTGGTGGCTGTTGCCGGGATTGGCTTTGCCGATCTGCTAATGTTCGCTCAGTTGGGGATTCAAGCAGCGCTATTTGATAGCAATACATTGCTCAATCGCGGTCTAGATGCCGATATTATTATTCGCAGCGCCCAGTATCGAGATCTGAGTTTAGCCAATACGCTGCCGCGTCGCCGCCTCTATCAGATCCAGTCGCTTCAGGGCGTTCAGTCTGCCGAGCCTTTGTATGTCTCGCGGGTGGTCTGGAAAAATCCGCAGACTCGCCGCAAAACCGAACTAACGCTGGTGGGTCAAAGCCTAGAGCGCCCTGCCTTCAACTTCCCTGATGTGAATCGCCAGCTCAATTTGCTCAAACAGCCCGATACGTTTTTGTTTGATCGCCTGACGCGCGGTGACTATGGCGACGTGGTGCAGCAAGCTGAGCAGGGGCAGTCCGTCACCACCGAAATTGATCGGCGCAGCGTTAAAGTTGCGGGGCTGTTCGATTTGGGAGCCTCGTTTGCCACAGATGGAACGCTGATTACTAGCCCAGAGAATTTTCTGCGGTTTTTCCCAGAGCGCGGCGCAGGACAGGTGACGTTGGGATTGGTCAAAGTCAAGCCTGACGCTGATTCAGCAGCAGTGTTGGCGCAAATCAAAGCCATCTTGCCGCCCGATGCAATTGCTTCGACCAAACAAACCTACGTGGATTTGGAGCAAGCCTACTGGCAGGAAACGACGCCAATTGGGATTGTCTTTACCTTTGGTACGGTAATGGCTTTTGTGGTCGGGACGGTGATTGTGTTTCAGATTCTTTCAACTGACGTGAATGAGCATATGGGCGAGTATGCCACGTTTAAGGCAATGGGATATCGCGACCGCTATCTGCTCTGGATTGTGATGGAAGAAGCGATTATTCTAGCGGCGCTGGGGTTTATCCCCGGCTTGGGGCTGGCGCTGGGGCAATATGCGCTGATTCACAACGCTGCGGCGCTGCCAATTGCCATGACGGCCTCACGGCTGCTGCTGGTCTTTTGCCTAACTGTGATCATGTGTGGCGCATCTGGACTAATTGCGACGCGCCGACTCCAGTCTGCTGATCCAGCCGATATTTTCTCTTAGCTTGTCATGAATACGATTCTATCTTCTGCTCCAGCGATTTTAGTAGAACAGCTTGATCATTTCTTTGGCGAAGGCGAACTGCGGAAGCAGGTGCTGTTTGCGATCAACCTGGCAATTAGCGCGGGCGAAATTGTGATCTTGACCGGGCCATCGGGTTCTGGAAAAACCACCCTGCTCTCGCTAATGGGCGGCCTGCGCTCACCGCAGTCCGGCAGTCTGCGAATTTTGGGCACAGAGCTGGTGGGCGCAGCAAAAACTGTCGTCGTTGAAGTGCGCCGCTCCTGTGGCTATATTTTTCAGGCACACAACCTGCACAGCAGCCTCACGGCTCAAGAAAACGTGATGATGGGGCTAGAAGTGCATGGCCAATATGCTCGTGCCGAACGACGCGAGCGGGCAGTCGAGATTTTAAATCTAGTCGGCTTAGAGGCGAGAACCCAATATTATCCCGAAAGCCTGTCGGGTGGCCAAAAACAGCGGGTAGCCATTGCCCGCGCTCTAGTCAGCCACCCGCAGATTCTGCTGGCCGATGAACCGACTGCGGCCTTGGATAAGCAGTCGGGGCGAGATGTGGTGGAGCTGATGCAGAAACTTGCCCAAGAGCAGGGCTGCACGATTTTGATGGTGACGCACGATAACCGAATTCTGGACGTGGCCGACCGGATCGTGTATATGGAAGACGGTAAGCTGGCGAAGCGTGAGGTTGAGACAGTCTTAACTACAGCCTGAGTGATTGACAGACTATAGCCCTAGCTCGCGCTCAATATCGCGGCTCAGCTCAGCGGAGTCTGGAGCCACAGCGCTCTTGTAGCGCCCCACGACTTCGCCTTGCTTGTTGACCAAAAACTTCTCAAAGTTCCAGGCCACGTCGCCTTTTGGCTCAGCTTGGGTGAGCTTGGCATAGAGCGGATGCTGCTCGGCTCCTTTGGCGTGAACTTTATCAAACAGCGGGAAAGTAATCCCATATTTGGTTTCGCAAAACTGCTGAATTTTATCAGTGCTGTCGGGCTCCTGCATCCCATAGTCGTTGCAGGGAAAGGCTAGCACCTCTAGCCCCTGGTCGCGATACTTCTGGTAAAGCGCTTCTAGCCCCTGATATTGCGGCGTGTAGCCACAGTAAGAGGCCACGTTCACAATCAGCAGCACCTTGCCAGCATAGTCGCTGATTGGCTTAGGACTGCCCTGTAGAGTGGTGACTGAAACATCTGTAATTGAAAGACTCATAGAGGCTCCTGTTCTAAATTCGCTGCTTTTGCCATCTTTCATCCTACGGGTAAAGCGGACGCATCGCAGTGAAATGAGCTTCAACGAGTTGATTGAGCCACCCCTACTATCTCTTTGCGGGTATCGCGGGAGCTGACTTTGACTCCGTCCAAAACCTGAGTTCGGCAAATCGCGCCATGCTGCTAAGCCAGTCAGCCGATCAACTCGATACCTGGAATCCCTTCACCCGCCGCACCACCCGCGAAAGCTTGGCGGCGAGTTAACCAGGCATAAATAACGTTATTTATTTGACTCGCGTCTCTAAATACTGGCCAATCATCTGCTCCTCACCCAGCCGCGAAATAATCGTCTGACGGGTGCGGTAGTTGCGGCCTACGAGCTTCACTTCTTCTTCAAATCTATTGCCACCATATTCAGTCTTCAGGCACATCGTTTTGAGATCGCGCAGCTCAAACTGAGCGGTCACGGGCTTGCTGGTCGAAAATCCTCGGTCGCGGTAGAGCAAATTTCCGGCCACCCCAAATCGCGTAGATCCACTGAGCGTCTTGGGACTTGGCCCAATATAGTTGCTTTCCCAGGTCGTGAGCGCACCAGAGGTCAGCAAGTTCACATCTGTTAGCTCATGTAGCTGCGCCAGCTGCACCAACTCTGGGCTACCCTGTGGCAAAAACAACACGGTCAGATGACTCACCACTTCCTGCGTCTCGCCATCTTTAAGCGTGTAGTAGCGCCGCTGCGAATGCCATGCGCCCTCAGACTGCTGAAAATACTCGGCAACCTGCTCATCTAAGTTCAAACCCGCAGCTACTGATTGAACCATCTGTCAAACTCCAGGGTAGTATTCTGACTTTTTGGCATCATTGCAAAAGCACCTGCCAATGCGGTATCAATGTCAAGAAAATGTAAACAAATATTCACATGCGCTCATCATAGAGCATCCTGATCAAGAGAGCAAGCCGCTTGCTCGGGTGTAATAGATAGCATTTTAGATCTGGTGCTCTAGGCAGCAGGAGCAGACATGATCGCTTTGATCCGATCGGCAACTGTTTTGGTTAGGGCGTAGATGGAGGTGAATGCGGCTTTCCGCAAATCGCCTTGCGCACCTT
>CASBQH010000287.1 GCA_949127695.1 Synechococcales cyanobacterium PMM_0073 | reverse complement strand
GCCCCAAGCACTGAATCCCTTCTGCCCCAGACTTGCTGACGATTTCGCCCTGCGAGAGCCGCATCAGCTCGCTGTCAAAGCCGCCCTCGCCCGACACCAGATTGGGGTGATGCGTCATGGCTCGCACGATTCGCTCCAAGTCCAGGCTATTGCCAGAAGCCAGATGCGCGTAAAGCGTCGCCATTTGCGCCAGCTGCATGTAATAGGTTGGCGCACCGCAGTCGTCGTGGGCGTTGATAAATTCTGCCGAGGGCATCCGCAGCAGCTCCGAGACTTTGCTCAAGATCAGCTGCTGCACCGGATGATTATGCTGAAGATAGTTACTGAGCGGGAAGTTGCGCTGCCGACAGACGGCCAGCATTCCGGCATGTTTGCCAGAGCAGTTGTGCTCCAGCGGGCTGCGCTTGCCCGGTGGCGTGGGGCATTGCAGCGCCGAAGGCTCGATGTCGCTGCGCCAGAGAATATTAAATGCCTGCCGCGCCTGTTCTGCCGTGCCCTGATGCGAGGCGCACATAATCGCTAGATCGCGGTCGCTGAGGCCGTAGCGCTCTAAAGTGCCGGTGGAAGTCACGCCTAGCGCCTGAAAGGGCTTGAGCGCTGAACGGATAAATGCGCCCGTTTCAGGACTGCCTGCAATGTAAAGCGTGCGGCCTCGCTGATCGGCCACCACCGCCTGCACATGATGCACCGATTCAACAATGCCTTCTCTCAGGAGTCGGACTTCGAGTTCTGCGGACTGCGTGCGTTTTCCCCTATTCATAGCCATGACTCTGCCACAATCTGGCTACCCAAACAAGCAATTGACATAAAAAAAGAATAATCCAAACGGTTGATAGGAGAGCCTTACAGAAACACCCAGATCATCGCGTCAGCCAGCAGCAGGGAAGATATACCGATAAACGTTAGCTGGATTCGCCGCAGCAGGGCGCGAATTTCGTAGTTGACGATCAGCCGGTCGCGCTGCCAGACCTCTGCGGGCTTCTGCCAGCATTGGCCATCATACCAGCCCGACTCCTCGTAAAAAATCGTTTCGCGCGACAGCCGATCGCAAATATAGATCCAGCCTAGATAGAGCCGCACCAGCGTCAGCACCGGAATCACCATTGCTCCGGCTCCAGCGCTGAGCAAAAACTGCACCGGATATTTGGCAAACGGGAAGCTGACGGCAGCCACCGGAGCCGCCACCAGCCAGCCGAGCAGCCACAGAATCACAATCGGCTTCAGGTAGCCCGCCCAGCCCAAAGTCGCCCAGCGAAAGAACCAGGACTCCTTCAGCTCCTGATATTCATTCAGAGGCTGTTGCTCAGCCGGAACCGGACAGACAGGGGCAGAAGGATTCATGCTAATCACGGGGGCGGGCAAAAGCGACATCATTCTTAATTTAGCGAATCTCCGGCGATTGCGATAGGCCAGGATTGCGAGAACGCGCCTGGGAAAGAGACTTGGAGAGCGAAAAATCCATCTGCTCTGCATGTCCCCAAAAGGCTTCCAGGCCATAGAATTCGCGCTCTTTGGGCATAAAAATATGGGCGATCACGTCGCCGTAGTCAATCAGCACCCAGCTTCCCTCTCCCTGGCCTTCAACCCGAAACGGCAGCTGCTGCCAGTCTATCTCAACCGTATCTTGGATGGAGCGGGCAATGGCGCGTACCTGAACGCTGGAGAACCCGGTGACAATCACAAAATAGTCGGCAATATAAGAGACATCCGCCACATTGAGCAGGGCAATATTCGCGCCTTTGCGCTCGTCAGCGGCATGGGCAACGGCAAGGGCGAGTTCGCGGCTCTCGGCATCGGTGCGCGTCACAACCTGAATCGGGTCGAGGTTGTCGAGTTCGGCGGGGGAGGTATGGGTATTTGTCATTCAGAAAATAGGTCTCCTTAACGGGTAAGTAGTGAGTGAACAGCGTGAACAGCGGTAATTAACTGCATCGGTCTTCAACATCCTCAACTGAACTGAATCGCTAACTAGATAGTCAACAACGGGCGGCAACGCCAAATTGCCCAATCGAATCGATTGAGCTGGAAGGGCTGGGTGGTTTTCAAAAAAATCTGCTGGCGCGGCGCTCGGTTCGCTAGCAGCGATTGTGCCTGCCAGTTGAATCGAGCGGTTTGATTAAAGAACTCACCCATGCAGTTGCGTGACCGCCAACGTGAAGGCTAAGGGCTAGAATCTCAGGCTGTCTTGGTGATGTCACTAGCCTGTGCCTTCATTCTAGATCAACTTCATCGCGCTTGCAGATGGGCATTGCAAAGCTAAATATTTAGCGCTGGAGATATGACTCAAGCCGCCACCATTTTTTCCAGCGCTTGCAGCAGCACCTGCTCGTTAAAGGGCTTCGAGAAATAGGCCGTTGCGCCCAGACTCAGAGCAAGCTGGCGATGCTTGTCGCTGCTGCGGGTAGTGAGCATGGCGACGGGCAGCTGCTCATAAACCGGATCAGCCTTGCCTGAATCCACACGGGGCTGACTAGAGTGAGAGCCTGCAAGCTCAGCCGTTGCAAATAGTGACCAAAGCGCCCAAATGGATCAGCTGTTCTCTGAAAATCCCGGCCTCAGCCCCCATGACAAAACCTATCTGATTTCGCTAGGCGCAATTTTCCCAGGCGAGCTGGCTCAAATAGCAATAGCCAAGCAGTAATTTGAGCCGGCTCACCTAGATCTAGGCCGCATCCCCTGACTGAACCGGAACAGGCGAGGGTTTAGCGCCTGCTGCTGCTGCGTCACGCCCCTGCTGGCTGGGCACTCTCCGGACGCTTGAGCCTGTCACCTCTTCAAACAGGGCTTCGTAGCGGCTGAGCGCTCTTTCAAAGGAGTAGTTTTGCAGGGCACAGGCACGCCCCTGCTGTGCGAGCTGATTCGCCTTGGCCGGGTCGCGGTAGAGCGTTTCGACCGCCGCCGCCAGCAGCTCAGGCTGTTCTGGTTCGACCACGATGCCGCCAGCGCTTTGACGAATTGCCCTAGCCGCCGTGCCGCTAGCTGGAACTGAGGCAATAATTGGCCGACCGCTGGCCAGCAGCACCTGGATTTTGGACGGCATATTAAAGCCCACCACGTTACGTTTCTGCACAACTAGCCCCACATCTGCTGCCGCCAGCATTTCAGGCAGTTGTTCTCTCGGCTGGAACGGCAGCAGCAGTACGTTGGTGGCTCCATATTTTTCGCAAGCCTGCCGCAGTTTTTCCAGCGCCTTTTTCTCACCGACAATTACAAACATGATCTGGGGCAGATGGCAGAGCTGAGCCGCAGTGCGAATCACGGTTTCTAACCCCTGAGTCAGGGCAATATTGCCAGAATACATCACGACAAATTTGTCTGTGAGGCCATAGGCTTCTCGGAAAGCGTTGTTAGCTTGCTCAAGCGGGCGAATGAACTGAGTATCTACCCAGTTGGGAATGCAGCGGATTTTTTGAGCGTCAACGCCCTTCTTTACCAAATTTTCGGTAAACCCATCGCTAATTACGCTAATCATGCTGGCCGTGCGGTAGGCAAATTTTTCTAGCGCCTCAAACACCTGAATCGCCCGCTTGTTGGTAATTAACCCCACATGCACAGCCGCCTCTGGCAAAATATCCTGCAAGTTCAGCACCACCGGACAGTTGTAAATTAATCCCAACAGCGCCGCAGGCACTGAAACCGGCAGCGGCGGCACGGTGAGCAGAATTACATCAGGTCGCCAGCCTCTAAATGCCTGCACCAAACTCGAAGCCACAAAGCTCCCGTCTAGCAGCATTCTGCCTAGCAAACCGGGCTTAGGAGAAATCCAGATGTAGCTGCGCTGAATGATCACGCCGTTTCGTTCTTCGGTGCAGTAGAGCTTGCCCTTGTAGGCGTCGTAGATTTGGCGCTGCGGATAGTTGGGCATTCCCGTCACCACTCGGACTTCATGGCCGCGATTGACTAGCCCTTCAGCCAATTCAGTCATTAAGGGCGCAATCCCAATTGGTTCAGGATAGTAGTTGTAGGAGTAAATTAAAATTCGCATAGGTCAAGACGCTTTGAGAGGGCTGCACGGCTGAATTTTTGGTTAAAAAATAGCCGCATGAAATCGCACAGATTGCCGAATAGACAACTGCGTTTTAAGCTCTATAAATTTGCAGTGAAAACTCAACTTTGAAAGCTAATAGCTGAAGTATTTAGCTTCAAAATTCAGATCTTTTTAGGTAGGCTACACAATAGGTTTCCCAGCGAAGCATCTAAAAAGCAAAAGTCTTGAAACAACTTTTGACCTCTAAAAATATCGCTAATACAGGTGTAATAATTTTGTGAATGCTGCGGCCACCGTATGATTACGGCACTTCGG
>CASBQH010000286.1 GCA_949127695.1 Synechococcales cyanobacterium PMM_0073 | reverse complement strand
TTGGGGGCAAGCGCCCCCAAGAAAGCCTCGGTTCTCAGCCCAGATCTCTCTCAACCAAGCAACACTTAAACCGCCGCCAACAGCCGATCCACCTGCTTCGCCGTCTCAAAGAAGTAAGCCGCATTCGCCTCTGGAGTCTTCGGTAAAATCCCGTGACCCAGATTCAAAATATGCCCCTGCCCGCCAGCCTTCCGAATTGTATCCAAAATCCGCTCCCGAATAAACGGCTGTGAGCCAAACAGCACGCAAGGGTCAATATTGCCCTGTACGCCAATGTTCGCGCCTAGCCTGCGCCGCGCATCCGCCATATCTACTGTCCAGTCCACGCTGACAATATCCACCCCCGACTCACCCATCAGCTCCAGCACTCCAGCACTGCCGCTAATGTAAAGAATCAGCGGCGTATCGGGGTGGGTTGCCTTCACCTGCTGCACAATCCGCTGCTGATAGGGTAAGGCAAACACCCGATAGTCCTGCGGACTCAGCTGCCCTGCCCAGGAGTCAAACATCTGCACGATCTGCGCTCCAGAATCAATCTGATAGCGCACGTAAACCGCGATCGAATCGGCAATATGCCCCAGCAGCTGATGCAGCATCGCCGGCTCCGAGAAAGCCATACTCTTAATCGTGGCGTAGTCCTTCGAGCTTTTGCCCTCAATCGCATAGGCTGCCAGCGTCCAGGGCGCGCCCACAAAGCCCAGCACCGTCGCCTCATTCCCCACTTCCTGCCGCAGACTCTGCAAGATCTGGCGAATAAACGGCAGTGCGGTTTCCGGATCGAGCGGACGCAGCGCATCTACCTGCGCCTGAGTCCGAATCGGCGGCTCAATGATGGGGCCTTTGCTCTCGATAATGTCAAACGGGATGCCCATTCCCGGCAGTGGCGTCAGAATATCTGAAAACATGATGACGCCATCCGGTCGAAACGCCCGCCAGGGCTGCAATGAAATCTCGATGGCCAGCTCAGCAATTTCGGAGCGATCGCGAAATGACGGATACTTGTCGCGCAGATCGCGGTAAACCTGCATGTAGCGTCCAGCTTGTCGCATCATCCAAACCGGCGGACGATCGAGCTTTTCGCCTCTGGCAGCCCGCAATAAATAAGGAACCTGATTTGATCCGATCATTTCAACCCCGTTGCCCATTAAGACCAGTACAGTAATTTTTCGCGTATCTGCCAGCTTACATTGAAGCCTGTCTCTGGCTGAGCGGCCCAGCGCCAAACTGTTACAAAATTTCAGATTGCGGCACCTCTACTATCGCCCCGCTTGGCTTGCTCGCAGCCGGTGGCATTTGTTACCTTCTGATTAGCCTAAATCTAATCAGCCTGAATAAGTTTTTGTATCTATGCCGTTAAATCGCCGCTCTCTGCTCCAGCTCTCTGCCTGCTTTGGGGCAGCTGCCATGACCACTCCGCTCAGTCAGCTCGTCAAGGCTCAGCCTGCGCCGCTGACCATGCAGCTCGACTGGCTCTACAACGTCCAGTTTGCCGGACTGCTGCTGGCTGAGCACCTCGGACTTTACAGCCAGTCGGGCGTTAGCGTGAATCTCCAGCCCTGGGAGTCGGGCATGATTGTGCCAGAGGTGGTGGCGGCCAACCCCTCCGCCATCGGCTGCTGTGAGCAAAATTTAATTCTGGCCGCGCAGGCTGAGGGCGCGCCGCTCAAGGCGATTGCCACCATGTTTCAGGCTTCTCCCTATGCGCTGATGCTGATGCCCGACCGCCCTGCCCAAACCCTCAGCGATCTGGTTGGCAAAAAGGTGGGCATTCATGCGGACGGGGTAAAGGTGATGGAACTCGTTAAGGGTGTGAATGGCCTTCAGCCTGACGAGATTGAGCTAGTCGAAATCCCCTATGAAAATAAGCTAGAGCGCCTGATTAGCGGCGAATTTGACGCGATCCAGTGCTATGCGGTGGATGAGCCGATTGGCTTTGCTCAAAAAGTAGGCAAGCCGCCCGCTTTAATGCCGATGGATCAGTTCGGCTACCGCGCCTATGCCCAGGTAATCTTCGCCACCGATACCTTGTTACAGCAAGATCCTGAGCAGGTCAAGGCGTTCTTATGGGCGAGCTTTAGCGGCTGGAAGCTGGCTTTTGCCAATATTCCTGCCACCGCCAAGCTCGTCGCCGAAACCTATGCGGCCAAAGACAGCAAATATACCAACGTTGAATATCAGCAGCAGTCGCTAGAGCTGGTGGAGCAATATGTGATGCGCGGCATTCAGACGAGTCAAATAGGCCGAATCCTGCCAGAGCAATGGCAGCAGACCGCAAGCCTAATGGCCGAATACGGCATCATCGACCAGGCTCCCCGCCTAGAAGACTCGCTAGATCTCAGCCTTTGGACAGGTTTAGCCTGAAGCCTAGCCTGAAGCTCAGCCTATATTCAGCCGCTGCTCCAGCTACGGAGAGGGCTCTTCTTTCTGACGCTTAACTGGCTTAGAAAAGGGCTGCCGAGGTGCAGGAGCGGGCGCAGAAGGCCGCTCACCTGACCGTTCGCTAGGGCGCTCGCTGCGATAGGGCTTGCTGTCGCGTCCTGCTTCTCTGACTCCATCCCGCCCGCCATCGCGTCCGCTGCCCTGGTTATCCCAGCGCCGCTTGGGCGGACCGCCAGCGCCGCGTCTGGGCGGGCCACCAGCACCGCGTCTGGGCGGTCGGCCACCTTGGCTACCGGGGCCGCGCTTCTGGGGCGGCACCATGCCAATTTGGACAGCTTCTGTCAGCAGCAGATCATTATTTTGGCGCTGCACCTGCAAATCCCAGAAGTAGCCTAAACCTTTGCCCTCTAGCCTGCCTTTGATCCCCACCTTGAAGGCTTTACCTTCGGTTTCACCGGGCTTGGGCGCACGCCGAATCTTTACCATCAGCCGCTCTTCTTCATCAGATTGATAGACCACCTCGCCGCGCACTGAAAAATAGCGATCGTCTAGGTCTTCGGTTGAGACAGGCTGCTCGTCTGCTGCCCCTGTTTCTGCCTCTGCCGGATTAGCCTCTGCC
>CASBQH010000285.1 GCA_949127695.1 Synechococcales cyanobacterium PMM_0073 | reverse complement strand
ATTTTGACGGTTTCGGTAGCCTGAATCAGGCCAATCACCGGATTGGTGCCTTCCTGCGCGGAAGGTGGAGTGCTGGGCATTCTCCCCGGCATGATTGGCCTGATTCAAGCCACCGAAACCGTCAAAATTGTGCTGGGTCAGGGCAGGACGCTCAGCGGCAGACTTTTGCTCTACAATGCGCTAGAGATGAGCTTTCGGGAGCTGAAGCTGCGGCCAAACCCCGTGCGCCCGGTGATCGAAAAGCTGATCGACTACGAAGAATTTTGCGGGATCCCGCAAGCTCAAGCCGCCGAAGCCCAACAGCAATCCGCCATGCAAGAAATTACCGTCAGTGAGCTTAAGCAGATTCTCGACAGCGGCGCAGAAGACTACCTGCTGCTAGATGTCCGCAACCCGAACGAAGCCGAAATTGCCACGATTCCGGGGGCCGTGATGGTGCCTTTGCCTGATATCGAAAACGGCGATGGTGTAGAGCGGGTGAAAGAGCTGCTGAATGGCCATCGCCTGATTGTCCATTGCAAAATGGGCGGACGCTCGGCCAAAGCCATCGGCATCCTCAAAGAGCGCGCAGGCATCGACGGCATCAACGTCAAGGGCGGCATCAATGCCTGGAGTCAGGAAGTTGACTCTTCAGTGCCGCAGTATTAGATCTGCATTAGATCTGCCCGAAAAATAGGACTTTCTGTGACGCATAGGCTTCGCAAAAAGTAGAAACACAATGATAAGCGGGCAGTTGCCCGCTATTTTTATGTCGCGTCTGACCTCAATCTAGATTTAATTCGCAATAAATATTAATTCTAAGTTGCAGATCAACTCAACTTCCCAACTCAAATTGTGACCTTCCTTATTCCACTGCAACAATTTCGGCAGGTTCTGCCTGTGTTTCTAAAGTTTGTCTGTGGTTCTGCCGGTTTTGCCCATAAAAAGGTTATCCCAGTAGGAAGAGTAACCAAATAGATAGCGGCAATTTGTCAGAGCTATGATTCTGGGTCGTCTGGCTCAGTTTTTTGCTGCGTCTAGCGAGTTGTCACCCGGCATTACGCCGCCACTCATCCAACCAGGAGAATTCATGAAAATAGGCGTTGTTAAGGAAATTGAAGTCGGTGAACGCCGCGTCGCGCTGATTCCCGATACGGTCAGTCGGCTGGTCAAACAGGGCTTTGAAGTTTGGGTGGAAGCAGGCGCGGGTGAAGCCGCCTTCTTTGCGGATGCGGACTATGCCAAGGCGGGCGCTCAGCTGACCGCAGATGTCTTTCAAATTTACCGAGAGGTTGATCTGCTGCTGAAGGTAAAGCCGCCCCAGCAGCGCGAAGATGGCCAGCATGAGGTGAACCTGCTGCGCGAAGGCAGCGTCCTGATTGGCTTCCTCGACCCGCTGGGCAATCCAACGCTGATTCAACAGCTCGCCGAGCGCAACATCACCGCCTTTAGCATGGAGCTAATCCCCCGGATTAGCCGCGCTCAGAGCATGGATGCGCTGTCTTCTCAAGCAGGCGTAGCGGGCTATCAGGCGGTCTTGCTAGCCGCCGCCGCTTCGCCCAAGTTCTTCCCAATGCTGACCACCGCCGCAGGAACCATCCCGCCCGCTAAGGCATTCATTATTGGCGCAGGCGTGGCCGGATTGCAGGCGATTGCCACCGCGCGGCGGCTGGGTGCGGTCGTTGAAGCCTTTGACATTCGTCCGGCGGTGAAAGAAGAGGTGCAGAGTTTGGGGGCGAAATTTGTCGAGGTGAAGCTAGAAGAAGAAACCGTCTCGGCAGGCGGCTATGCCCGCGAAGTCTCAGAGGTTTCGCGTCAGAAAACCCAGGAGACGATTGCTGAGCATGTGAAGCTGGCTGATGTAGTGATTACAACAGCTCAAGTGCCCGGTCGCAAAGCGCCAGTTTTGGTTACAGAAGAGATGATCGCCCAGATGAAGCCCGGTTCTGTGATTGTCGATCTGGCCGCAGAGCAAGGCGGCAACTGCGCGGGCACTGAAGCTGGTAAAGATATTATCCGCAACGGCGTGACTCAGCTTGGCCCAATCAATTTGCCCTCAGCCATGCCAATCCACGCCAGCCAAATGTATGCCAAAAACCTGCTGACGCTGGTGCAGCATCTCTGCAAAGACAGCCAGCTCACGCTCAACTTTGACGACGAAATCACCCGCTCAGCCTGCGTCAGCCATGCCAGAGAGATCCGCAATGCTCGCGTTCAGGATCTGGTCAATCAGCCGCAGACTGTTCGGTAACTGCATGGTAGTTAAACCGTAATTCAACAGTAATTCAACAGGAGTCACTCCATGACCGAAGCATTGATTGCCGGTATTATCGTCTTTGTCTTGGCGACTTTTATCGGCGTTGAGGTAATCAACAAAATTCCGCCTACGCTGCATACGCCGCTGATGTCTGGTTCCAACGCGATCTCAGGGATTTCGCTGGTGGGCGCGCTCTTGGTTGCGGGCGACCGCAACTGGAGCCTCTCGGTAATCCTGGGGCTAATTGCCGTGATTCTCTCCACTATTAATGTCGTAGGCGGCTTCCTCGTCACCGACCGGATGCTGCAAATGTTCAAGAAAAAAGAGGTGAAAGCATGAACGAACTGATTCCTTCCGCCATTCAAATCAGCTATCTGGTTGCTGCCTCTTTGTTTATTATTGGTCTCAAGCAGCTTGGCTCTCCAGCCACTGCCCGCCGGGGTAATTTGCTGGGTGCAGTCGGCATGCTGATTGCCATTGTCGCCACCCTGCTCGACCGCAGCGTGCTCAACTACGAAATGATTTTGGTCGGCATCCTGATTGGCTCTGGCTTGGGCGCAATCATGGCTCAAAAAGTCGAAATGACGGCAATGCCGCAGATGGTCGGCTTGCTGAACGGCTTTGGCGGTGCGGCCTCAGCGCTGGTGGCAGTCGGCGAGTTTTGGAAAGTGATTCATGCAGGCGCAGTGCCGCCGCTCGATGAAACGATTACGATTATCCTCAGCGTTTTAATTGGCGGCGTTACCTTAACCGGCAGCCTGCTAGCCTTTGCCAAACTGCAAGAGCTTGTACCCGGCGCGCCGATTACCTTCCCGTTGCAGCAGCCGGTTAATTTACTGCTGCTGCTCAGCTTTCTAGCCTGCGGCGGCTATCTGATTGCCAATCCCAGCAGCCAAGCTGCCTTTCTGGGGCTGACTGCACTGTCGCTGGTGCTGGGGCTGCTGTTTGTGCTGCCCATTGGCGGAGCCGATACGCCTGTGGTGATCTCGCTGCTCAACTCCTTTTCGGGCTTAGCGGCTAGCGCTGCCGGATTTGTGTTGGCCAACAATATTTTGATTATTGCCGGAGCGTTAGTTGGTGCATCGGGCATTATTCTCACCGAAATCATGTGCCGCGCCATGAACCGAACGTTGGCCAACGTGCTGTTTAGTGCCTTTGGCTCCAAGCCCAGCGTTGGCGCGGGTGGGTCAGATACCCGCACCAATCAAGATAAAGTCGTGCGCTCAATTGACGCTGACGAAGGAGCAATGATGCTGGGCTATGCCAAATTAGTTGTGATTGTACCGGGCTACGGCATGGCAGTCGCTCAAGCACAGCATTCGGTACGCGAACTAGCTGACCAGCTTGAACGGCTGGGCGTGGAGGTAAAATACGCCATTCACCCAGTTGCCGGACGGATGCCGGGGCATATGAACGTACTGCTGGCCGAGGCCAACGTGCCCTACACGCAGCTCTATGACATGGATGATATTAACCCAGAGTTTGAGCGGGTAGATGTGGCGCTCGTGATTGGCGCAAACGACGTGGTGAATCCTGCCGCTCGCCACAATACCAGCAGCCCAATCTATGGTATGCCAATTTTAGAAGTAGACAGAGCTAGTCATACCATCGTAATCAAGCGGGGCATGAGCGCCGGATTTTCAGGCGTGGAGAATGAGCTATTCTATGAGGACAAAACTGTAATGCTGTTTGGCAGCGCCAGAGATATGGTGACTAAGCTGATTGCAGGCGTTAAAGAGCTATAGCCTATTCTGCAATTAACAGCAACGGTAGAGCCAAACCTCTGCCCTTTTTTATGGCTCAGCTACAGCCGAATCAACAGCCGAAAATTGTCATCATTAGAACTGGGCTTAGGCATTTTGGGACGCAGCTGAGATAGCAAATCCTGCTCTCCAGGATGCTCCGAGACATCTTGATAGCCTTGCTGTGGGCGAGTCGCATCTACAGAACCAGCAGAGTCAGAACTCTCAGCCGGTACAGCAACTCTAGCGGGATGCCGATGAGAATGCACCAGAAGATCAATCGAGACTTCTGCTTGACTGGGCTGAATGCTCAGCAGGCTAATCGCTAGAACAAGTGGGGTTTTAATTGCAAGAGATGTGACTTTCATGGTGACTAATGGCGACTATGGTGAGGTTCTAATTTGATCTAGAGCTGAAGCCGTAGATCCTATGCAGATCCATGCGGTTCTCCTCTATAGCCGAGTCATCGCTGCCAAACCGCTCTTTAATCAAATATGCGCTTACTTAATTCCACAAATCGGTTGCCTCACTTTCCTGATTCGCAGATTAGCTTTTTCGATAAATATGACTGAATGTATACTGATTTATAACGATCGAAACACTTTGAGGACTTGGCTTCTGCCCAGCGTTTTGCTATCTGCCAGACACCAAGAAATCATCAGCCTCAGCGGCATTCCTGGAAAATTAGAGCTGGCTTCCACTGACCTTTTATGAGTTCGGATAAAGTCTAAACTAGCAAGCAATCGATGTTGTTTAAGTATTTATACTCATCCGAAGGTGACATGCTCCAACCGGGATCTGGAGCAGCAGATCTCAATCCCGTATATCGAGCTTTGATGGAACCATTCCCCAAAATCGGCGAATGGTTTTTAGTTTTGATATTTTCCTGAGTGAGTTTCCTGAAACGCGCCCGTTTGCCCTGTATCTGACTACTGCCGAGCTAGAGAGAGACCAAGCTTTCACGCAGTTTTCATGGAGTTAAATGCGATGTTCATCCTGTCTTTACAGCTGACGGCTAGTCCGCCTGTTAATCTTTTTAATAGGTCAAATATCTTGCTGCGATTCACTGAGGATTGTAGAGATTGAGCATCCTCTAGGTTCTATTGGCTAGCTTCTAGTCCAGGAATCTAGCAATTGAGGCTGGGCGTGAGCGGATGTAGGTTTGTTTTTGGGCATTCTAGCTCCGCATGTTTACGAGTCTGGCGATCTCTGGCGTTTCAAAGTCATATAGTAAAGAGGTAGGTGCATGAAGGCAGTCATACTGGCGGGCGGGTTAGGGACTCGCTTGAGCGAAGAAACGGCAATTAAGCCGAAGCCGATGGTCGAGGTGGGCGGGCAGCCGATTCTCTGGCACATCATGAAAATCTATTCGGCGCATGGCGTCAATGATTTCATTGTTTGCTGTGGTTACAAAGGCTATGTAATTAAAGAGTATTTTGCCAACTACTTCCTGCGGATGTCAGACGTGACGTTTGACATGCGGTTTAACCAGATGAACATCCATGCCGGAAACGCTGAACCTTGGCGGGTAACGCTGGTGGACACAGGCGAGAACACAATGACAGGCGGACGACTCAAGCGCGTGCGCGAGCATGTCGGCAACGATACCTTCTGCTTTACCTACGGAGATGGCGTCAGCAGCGTTGATATTACTCAGCTGATTCAGCAGCATAAGTCAGAGGGTACGCTGGCTACACTCACCGCAGTGCAGCCCCCCGGACGCTTCGGGGCAATTTCGCTGGGGCAAGAGCAAACCCGAATCAACCAATTTCAGGAGAAGCCCGGTGGCGACGGAGCCTGGATTAACGGCGGCTATTTTGTGCTGGAGCCTGAAGTGATCGACTATATTGCCGATGATTCAATCATGTGGGAGCAAGAGCCGCTCACCAAGCTGGCGCATGACAATCAGCTTTCGGCCTATAAGCATGATGGCTTCTGGCAGCCGATGGACACCTTGAAAGACAAGAACTATCTGGAAGGACTCTGGAAGAAGGGCGAAGCGCCTTGGAAAGTCTGGTAGGTTGGCTAACTGCATCTTACATTTACTAGGAGATCCAACTTATGTACGATTTTGCAATCATCGGCGGTGGCATCGTGGGACTCTCCACCGGGATGGCTTTGGGCGAGCGCTATCCAGATGCCAAAATTCTGGTGCTGGAAAAAGAGAGCCGCTGGGCATTTCATCAAACTGGTAACAACAGCGGCGTGATTCATTCGGGCGTTTATTACAAGCCCGGTAGCTTCAAGGCTAAGTTCTGCCGCGATGGCTGTCAGTCAATGGTGGAGTTCTGCCAGAAGCATGAAATTCCGCATGAAGTCTGCGGCAAGGTGATTGTCGCCACCGCAGAGCAAGAGCTGCCGCTGCTAGAAAATCTCTATCAGCGCGGCTTAGAAAACGGAATTCAGGTGCAGCGGATTACCGCTGAAGAAGTGAAAGAATATGAGCCGCATGTCAACTGTATTGCTGGCGTGCGCGTATTTTCAACCGGGATTGCCGACTACAAGCGCGTCTGTCAAAAATATGCCGAGCTGATCCAGCAGCAGGGCGGTGATTTGCGGCTGAATACGAAAGTCGAGCAAATCCTCGATACGGCCAGCGGCCAGCGCTTGGAAACGAATCAAGGTAGCTTTGCAGCCCGGTTCATAATCAACTGCGCGGGCCTGCACAGCGACCGAATCGCCAAACTTGGTCAAGTTAATCCGCAGGCCAAGATCGTGCCGTTTCGGGGTGAATATTACGAGCTAACGCCCGAAAAACGCTATTTGGTGAAAGGGCTAATCTATCCGGTTCCCAACCCCGATTTTCCGTTTTTAGGCGTCCATTTCACCCGGATGATTGACGGCAGCGTTCATGCTGGCCCCAATGCGGTGCTAAGCCTGAAGCGCGAAGGTTACAAAAAGACCGACTTCGACCTGCGTGACTTCGCCGAAGTGATGACCTATCCCGGCTTCTGGAAGCTGGCGGCCAAGCACGCTGATGAAGGCATTCAGGAAATTATCCGCTCGTTTAGCAAGGCCGCTTTTGTGCGGAGCCTGCAACGGCTGATTCCAGAAGTGCAGTCAGAAGACCTGGTGCCCACTCATGCAGGCGTTCGGGCACAGGCGCTGATGAATGACGGCAAACTCGTGGATGACTTCTTGATCATCCCTGGCCAAAATTCTATGCATGTCTGCAATGCGCCTTCGCCAGCGGCCACTTCTTCCATCGAGATTGGTAAGGCAATTGTCGAGCAGATTCCCGCTCCACAGCTCAACGCTCCGCTCAACGTCTAGATCTCTCAAATCTCTTAAATCTTAGGAAAAAATATGAAAGTACTGGTGACCGGCACGGAAGGCTACTTGGGCTGTTTGTTTGCACCGCTGCTGCTAGAGCGCGGGCATGAGGTGATTGCGGTTGATACCGGATTTTATAAAGCAGGCTGGCTCTACAACGGCACGGAACTCACCGCCAAAACGCTCAACAAAGATATTCGGCTGATTACGCTCGAAGATTTGCAAGGCGTCGATGCGATTGTGCATATGGCCGAGCTGTCCAATGACCCCACAGGCCAACTCTCACCCACGATTACCTACGACATCAACCACAAAGGCTCAGTCCGGCTGGCTGAACTGGCCAAGCAGGCAGGCGTGCGCCGCTTTGTCTATATGTCTTCTTGCAGCGTCTACGGCGTCGCTACCGAAGGCGATGTCACCGAAGAATCTGAGATTAACCCACAAACCGCCTACGCCGAGTGCAAGGCGCTGGTTGAGCGCGACGTGAAGCCGATGGCCGACGACAGCTTCTCACCCACCTTCATGCGGAACGCCACTGCCTTTGGTGCCTCACCTCGGATGCGATTTGATATTGTGCTGAATAACCTGTCGGGGCTAGCCTGGACAACCAAAGAAATTAAAATGATCAGCGACGGTACGCCCTGGCGTCCGCTGGTGCATGGCCTAGATATCGCCAAAGCCTTGATCTGCGTCCTGGAAGCGCCGCGTGATGTGGTGCATAACCAGGTGTTTAACGTGGGCGACAGCGCCAACAACTACCGCGTCAAGGAAATTGCCGAAATTGTGGCCGAGTCTTTCCCTGGCTGCAAGCTCAGCTTTGGCAACCAAGGCGCTGACAACCGCAGCTATCGCGTCTCGTTTGAGAAAATCAACAGCCAGCTTCCTGGCTTCAAGTGCGATTGGGATGCTCGTCGGGGTGCCCAGCAGCTCTACAAAGTGTTCAGCCAGATTGACATGACCCAAGCTGAGTTTGAGTCACGCGGTTTTACCCGCCTGAAGCAATTGGAATATCTGATCCGGACTCAGCAGATTGACAAAGACTTCTTCTGGGTCAAGTAACACTCAGTACACTATGGCATCTTTTTAATTGGAGCAAGCAATGATTTTTACTGAAACAGAACTCAAGGGCGCATTTATTCTTGATCTCGATCTGCGCGCGGACGATCGAGGCGCGTTTGCCCGCAGCTTCTGCATGAAAGAATTTGAGCAGCATGGCCTCAAGCCCAGCGTTGCCCAGTGCAATCTTTCCTACAATTACAAAGCGGGCACGCTGCGCGGCATGCACTATCAGGTGCCGCCCGCTGCTGAAACCAAGCTAGTCCGCTGCACCAAAGGCGCAATCTACGACGTAATCATCGACATGCGGCCTGAATCGCCCACCTACATGCAGCATATTGGCGTGGAATTGAGCGCAGAAAACCACCGGGCGCTCTATGTGCCAGAGCTGTTTGCTCACGGCTATCTGGCGCTAACGGACGGGGCAGAAGTGTTCTATCAGGTTGGCGAATTTTATACGCCGGGATATGAGCGGGGCTTGCGCTACGACGATCCGACCTTTGGGATTGAATGGCCGATGCCGATTACGGTGATTTCTGAGAAAGACGCAGCTTGGGAACCGTTTGGGGCAGTTGCAGTCTAACTTTTAGCTCGTTCGCGTTGTCTGGTCTGGTCTCTTATCTGGTAGGAATTTGCTATGCGACTCAGCGTTATTCTACCCTGCTTTAATGGAGCTGCAACCCTAGCGGTTCAGCTTGAGGCGCTCACCCAGCAGAAATGGCCAGGAGGATGGGAAACGATTGTAGTCAATAATGGTTCAACGGATAGCTCAATGACCGTTGTCGAACAGTATCGCGATCAGCTACCAGATTTACGCATTGTTGAAGCTCATGACCCGACTGAACCCAGGCAGGGCGTTGCCCATTCCTATACGGTCGGGCTGAAAGCGGCGGCTGGAGATGCCTTTGTCTTCTGTGAAGCAGATGATGAAGTGGCTCCAACTTGGCTAGAGGAGATGGGCAAAGCTTTAGAAAACTATGATTTTGTGATTGCTGCGCTTGAATATAGCCGTCTCAACTCGTCCTGGCTGATTGATCCAGCGGCTTGGCAGCAACAAACTGCTAAGACTGGACTGTCTAATATCTCACCGCCGCTCTATCTATCTTATGGCAGCGGCTGTAGTTTGGGGCTGAGACGTTCTGTTTATGAAACCGTGGGAAACCCAGATGTCAGCTGTATGGCGGTCTGGGATATTGACTACTGCTGGCGGGCACAGCAGGCCGGGATTCAGCTGTACTTTGCCAGCAGCGCAGTCATTCACTATCGATTGAGGGCATCGCTGATGGCTCGATACTATCAATCTCGAAATTGGGCAGAGGCACATATGGTATTGCTGAAAAAATATGCCCCTTTTTCAGGGCTAGTTAAACTGCTGAAGCATTTTGTCCGTACATTCTGGGCATTGTTGCATCATATGCTGAAGCTGGCTTTGCATCTCAGCAGCAAGCAGCGCTTTGCCGACTGGCTGAGTGGCCTTGGCTGGAAAGTAGGCGAACTGCAAGGCAGCTTCAAATATTTTTTGATGCAGCAAGACTAGTCTATTCGCGTTCAAACTCATGTTCAAACTCACGTTATTTAAGGAGTAAATTGATGATTATTATCGATACAGCATTGCAGGCGCGAGCCGAAGCCGGAAAGCCAGTCCGAGTTGGAATGATTGGCGCAGGTTTTATGGGACGCGGCATCGCCAATCAGATCATTAATTCGGTTCCTGGTATGGAGCTAGTGGCCGTCTTCACCCGCAATATCGAAGATGCCAAGCGTGCCTATACCGAAGCGGGCATTACCGATCTGCGCGTCGTCAAAACTGTTGCTGACCTAGAAGAGTCGATCCGTCAAGGCCAGTATGCTATTACCGATGACGCAATGCTGCTCTGTCGGGCAGAAGGCATTGATGCATTGGTGGAAGTCACGGGCGCAATTGAATTTGGCGCTGAGGTGGTGATGGAGGCAATTGCCAACCGCAAGCATATCGTGCTGATGAACGCCGAACTCGACGGCACGATTGGCTCCATCCTCAAGCTGAAAGCCGATCAAGCAGGCGTGATCCTCACGGCCTGCGATGGCGACCAACCTGGCGTCCAGATGAACCTCTACCGCTATGTCAAGAGTATTGGTCTGACGCCGCTGCTTTGCGGCAACATTAAGGGCTTGCAAGATCCTTACCGTAATCCGACCACCCAAGAAGGCTTTGCCAAACAGTGGAAGCAAAAGGCGCATATGGTGACGAGCTTTGCGGATGGCTCTAAAATCTCCTTTGAGCAAGCCATCGTCGCCAACGCTACCGGCATGACCATTGCCAAGCGCGGCATGTTGGGCTACGACTTCAACCGCCATCGCGACGAATTGGTGCAGCAGTTTAACCTGAAATATACCGGCCATGTCGATGACCTGACGCCGATGTATGACGTGGAGCAGCTGAAAGAGCTGGGCGGCATTGTAGACTACGTGGTCGGCGTTAAGCCAGGGCCGGGGGTCTTTGTGTTCGCCACCCATGACGATCCGAAGCAGCAGCATTACCTCAACCTGTATAAGCTCGGCGAAGGGCCGCTCTACAGCTTCTACACGCCTTATCACCTCTGCCATTTTGAAGTGCCGCTGTCGGTGGCGCGGGTGGTGCTGTTCAACGACGTGGTGCTGGCTCCGACTGCCCCCATTGTCGATGTGGTGACAACCGCCAAGCTTGACCTGAAGGCGGGCGAAACCCTGGACGGCATTGGCTACTACATGACCTACGGCCAGTGCGAAACCGCCAAAGTGACGCAGGCTGAGCGCTTGCTGCCGCTGGGCATTGCCGAAGGCTGCAAGCTGAAGCGCGATGTCGCCAAAGATCAGGTGCTGACCTACGACGACGTTGAGCTACCGGAAGGTCGGCTCTGCGACAAGCTGCGGGCAGAGCAGAATGCTTATTTTGCGGCTGAGGCAGTGCTGGCTGCTGTCTAAACCCCAAGCAGATGAGATCAAACAGGGAAGGGGTAGTCTGCTGCGACTATCCCTTTTTGCTAGGAATTTGCTGGAAAACTGTTGCTTAAGTGCAGGAGCTGTAGCAACCGAGCAGATTTGGGTATTCTTCAGAGCAGATCCATCTTTCAAGTCAGATTCTCTACAATGACTCCTCTGCCTGATCACGCCGAAACTCTGCCTAAAGAAACTCTGCCTAAAACTGTGACGCTGGAGCTACCGCCCGATCTAGCTCAGCTGCTGCAACAGCGAAGCCAGCAGTCGGGACAACCCCTATCAGCAGTGGTTTTGGCAATCTTGAGAGCAGCGATTCACGCAGCCACGCCGCAGCCTTTAGCTAAAGTTCAGACTGCGGCTCGTGCTGCGCTTCCCAATATTCAGACGGTGGCTTCAACGCACTCACCAGATGAAACCGCGTATCGAGCCGGATCTTCTATTGCCAGCCTCTGGCTACGAGTCAATCAAGCCGATCAGCCGCCCGCCTCTGTGCCTCCTACTCTGCCAGATGAACGCCTGTCTTGAAGCGCAAGTTGGCCAAAGCCCAGGCTAGGGTTTTGTAAAATTGAAGTAGTCTATTGCCGCCTGTAAATGCAGCAGCATGGCTCGAAACTCTGCCTCATGCTGTAATTCGCGAATTTCGATGCTCTGCTCACCCAAAATCAGCAGAGCTGGAAAAGGCTGATTCAAAAACAGCAGATCGGTAATGCTGGAAGTTGGAAGTTGGGCGATTTTTTGCGAGCCTAAACAAAACGTCAGGCTGTCAGCCGTGATATAAAAATGCTCTTCGCGGCTCAGCTGTGCGCCTTTAATCAGCATGATGCCGCCCGCAACCGCGAGTGGCATCCAAAGCTGCCAGCGCAGCATGAGAGCGCTGATAAGAGCAGTGATGCTAATCGGCTCCACAGTGCCTATGGCAGCTTGATGCATCAGCCCGCCAACCAGAATCATCAGATTTGCGACAATCACCGCAAACAGCAGAAAGCCAAATCTGCTCAAACTTTCGCCCAGCCATTGCCAGGTACTCGAAAACCGCCACTCGCAGAAAATATGCCAGCGTTGAGCAGACTTCCGGCAGCCGATTGTGCTGCAAGTCTTGGTTCGATCAACCAGTCCTGAAAGATCAAGCGATTGCGCGGCATAGCGACTGGCTCCCTGGCTTTTGGCTCCCTGGCTTTTGGCTCCCTGACTTTTGGCTCCCTCACTGCCGATGACTATGATCGGCACGGCCAAACAGCGGCTTGCCTCAGTGGCTTTGGCAAAGGCTGATCCGGGATCTAAAGCTTCATGCAGCAGCAGTTCCGAGCGATCGCACTGCGTGAGATAGACTTGCCAGACGGCTCCCAGAACTTCTTGAAAGGCTCCCCCCCGCACCTGCGTTCGGATCAAAGAGATCTGAGCGACTTCGCTCAGCTGAAATTTAAGATGAGCGGCCTCAGACTCTGTTGCGCCATCGACCTGCTGCCAAACGACCCAATCTCCTCGGACTTCTAGCGTGGTAAATATCGAACGCTGGGAGCGAAATTGCTGTCTGGCAATTTGGCAGTCGAGCACCCAAAGCAGACAGAAAAAGCCGAAGCCGAAACCACTGATCGCCCGCCCCTGATAGGCCAGCAGTGAGAGCAGGCAGAAAATCAAAGCGACAACAATCGTTGCAGCCTGATCAACCACCTCACCCTGAATGAGTTCTGACCAGAGCGTCGATACGACCAGCCGGTGCAGAAGCTGAAAGAACTGTTTCAGCGCAACTGCTGGCCGGATCAACAAAGCGTAAGGGCTGCGGATGGGGGCGAGTATCTGCCCCCGCACGGTCTGGCTGGCTGCTGGCATCGTCTTTTACGCAGATCGCTCTGCGTCAGATCTGGATAGCTTCCTCCAGTATGCCCAAGCTGCTACACTCCCCCCAGCTTTAGCTTGAGTCAGCTTTACCTTGGGTTAAATAATCGGCTGATCAATTTTGCACAATCACCGAAGTCCCGACTCCAGCCCAGTTAAATAGCCATGCCGCTGAATCAACCGGCATATTAATACAGCCACTGCTAACTGGCGTGCCAAAGTCATCGTGCCAGTAGGCTCCGTGGATGGCATAGCTGCCTGAAAAATACATGGTGTAGGGCACATCTGGGATGTCATAGGTCGTGCCCTGATGTTCGCCCTGCATTCGAGCTGTGCGGTATTTATCTTGGATAGAATAAACGCCAGCCGGGGTTTGATCTGAGACTCGTCCAGTTGAAACCACGGTTGAGAACACGGGCGTATCGCCTTCCCAAGCCGTGAGGCGCTGGGCATCTAGGTCAATTTGAATCCACTGCTGACTCGACTGCTTCAGATCCTGCACTGAGGCTGTAATCCACTCACTGCTCTCAGACTGCGCTACAGCAGGCGCAATTCCAGAGAAGTAGCTTAGCTGCACAATCAGCAGCGGCAGAGCCCAGATTTTTGAGTAGCGTTCAAATTTTTTGTAGAACATGGGTGACTCCTAGAGAACGACTAGCCTCACCATCTGCACCATTTTTAATGGGCAGAGACGGCGGCTCAAATGCAGTGGTTACAATTTTATTCGCACAAATTAAAAATGAACCACCCAATTTGACCAGTTTTAGCGCGATTGTTCATGCCAAAGCTGGACTTCGCTGCTAAAACTGGTGAGTGAACCACTGCTCCAGGATGAGATGACGGCAAGCCCATGCTAGATTTTTTGGTGATTGGCTCTCAAAAGTGCGGAACCACCTGGCTGTTTGACAAGCTAAAAATGCATCCTCGGCTCTATTTTCCGGTGGGCAAAGAGGGCAATCACTGGAACCATAAATTCTATGAAGGCCGGCATTACCGCAGCTTTTATCATGCGGCGATGCATGGCCCGGTTATAGATATCTGCCAGTATCTCTGCGGGGAGATGACGCCAGAATATGCGATTATGCCGGTTGAGCAGATTCAAAACCTCAAAAATCACTATCCCAACATCCAGATTTTTCTGATGGTGAGGCAGCCGATTGAACGAGCATGGTCGGCAATCAAAATGACCTATCGCTATCACCATCTGGACTTGGCAAGCCTCAGCGACGAGGAAGCAGTTCTGGCGATCACGACGGGGAAAACGGCGGCTTTGGGACAGTATGACCAGATTATCCAGAATTGGCTTTCAGTCTTTGACGCTTCGCAGGTTCACATCTTGTTTTTTGATGATTTAAGGCAGGGCTACCGCGAGATGCTAGATCAGGTTTGTCAGGCGGTGGAGGCTGAGGCTGATTTCTTTGGCCAGATCCCAGATGCAGTCTTGAAGCTGCCCTCGATGGTGGGAGGGCAACAGCGCTTGGCAGGCCAGATCTCCAGCGCCTGCCTTGAGTTTTATCAACCTGCAATTAGCTTTTTGCAGGCTCATACGGGTAGGCCATTAGCTGACTGGCAATAGCAGCTATGGAGCGGCCAGAAGCTAAGTTTTTCCAGTGCTGTTGGGCAATTTGGCATTGGGATAAGAGCAGATTTCTCTTTCTGCTCGCATGACTCAAACGCATCCTGCAATGCTGCAAAACTACATCAACGGCCAGTGGTCTGTCTCAGTTGGAGAGTCGCTGCCTGTGATCAATCCGGCCAATGCCGAACTGCTGACGCAAGTGCCGCTTTCGACAGCCGCAGAGCTGAATCAGGCGGCTGAGGCAGCGGCGACAGCTTTCTCAACCTGGCGACGCACTCCAGCCACGCAGCGCATTCAGTATTTGTTTCGGCTGAAGGGGCTGATGGAGGAGCAGTTTGAGATGATCGCCCAGACGATTACGCTGGAATGCGGCAAAACGCTAGATGAGTCGAAGGGCGAACTGCGACGCGCCATTGAAAACGTTGAGATTGCCTGCGGTATACCGATGATGATGCAGGGCAACAACTTTGAAGATATTGCCAGCGGAATTGACGAGTTTATGATTCGGCAACCGCTGGGAGTGGCTGCTGTGATTGCGCCGTTTAACTTTCCCAGCATGATTCCCTTTTGGTTTCTACCCTATGCGCTGGCCTGTGGCAATACCTATATTATCAAGCCCTCTGAGCGCGTTCCTTTGACAATGCAAAAATTATTTCAGCTGATTGATCAGCTTGATCTGCCCAAAGGCGTCATTAATCTCGTCAATGGCGACAAGCAAATCGTCGAGGCTATCTTAGATCATCCGGCGATTCGGGCGATTAGCTTTGTCGGCTCGACGCCAGTTGCGCGCTACATTTATAGCCGAGCCGCCGCAAACGGCAAGCGGGTGCAGTGCCAGGGCGGTGCCAAAAATCCGGTGATTATTTTGCCGGATGCTGATCTAGAAATGACCACCCGCATCACGGCTGATAGCGCCTTTGGCTGTGCCGGACAGCGCTGCTTAGCGGCCTCAATTGCAATTACGGTGGGGGAAGCTCGCCATAGCTACAGCGCAGCCATTGCCGAAACTGCGGCCAGTCGCAAAGTGGGCAACGGACTGGAAGCCGGGGTGCAGATGGGGCCTGTGATTACGGCTTTGAGCCGTCAGCGCATTGAGTCATTGATTCAGCTTGGGATTGACGAGGGCGCAACGCCGCTGGTGGATGGCCGCTCACCCCAGATTCCGGGCTATGAACAGGGGCATTTTGTCCGACCGACTGTTTTGCAAAACGTTGACCCAGCCAGCGAAATTGCCAAAACCGAAATTTTTGGCCCTGTGCTCAGCCTGATTCACCTAGACAGCATTGAGGCCGCTATCGCTCTCATCAACAGCGGCCAATATGGCAATATGGCCTGTCTGTTTACCGACAGCGGCGCGGCGGCTCGCAAATTTCGCTATGAGGCAGAGGCGGGCAACATTGGCATTAATATTGGCGTGGCGGCTCCAATGGCGTTCTTTCCGTTTAGCGGCTGGAAAGACAGCTTTTTTGGTGATTTGCATGGGCAGGGGCAACATGCGGTCGAGTTTTTTACCCAGACTAAAGTAGTGGTGGAACGCTGGAGCCAGAAAAACTGGTCGCGCCAGTTTTAGTGCGGATCACCTGCTGCAACCCTGCCTATATTGCCCCGGCGTCACGCCCACCAGCCGCTTGAAGTGACGGTTTAGATGGCTTTGATCGGTGAAGCCGGTATCAAACGCAGTCTGGGCAATCGGCGATCCCTGGGCTAAGAGGGCTTTGGCGCGTTCGACTCGCAGCTGCACCAGATAGGAATGCGGCGGCAATCCCATGGCTCGCTGAAACATTCGCAGAAACCGCAGCGGCTTGAGTTGAGCTAGATCGGCAAGATCGTTGAGTGAAACGGCATGAGTATAGTGAGCGTTGAGGTAGTCGAGCGCCTGCCGCACGGCCAAATTTTCGATGCTGCTGCTGACCATGCAAGGTCGATATTCGGCGTAGCGCGCCAGCAGCTTGGAAAAGCTTAAAAGAAACCGCGCTTCTGCTTCGAGCTGAGATTCAGCAGCTTCGAGCGCCAGATGCAGATGCCTCAGCTCGGCGGCCAAGCCCTGATCCTGAATCACCGGCTGCGGGAAGTAGGGAACTGACTGGCTGAGTTCGCCTTGTAGCAGCGACACCGCAGGGTAGAACATCCGATATTTCCAGCCGTCTGGCACGCCTGCATGTCCTGTATGCACCTCGCCGGGATGCACAATCACAATATGGTTGGCGGCAGCCTGATGGGTCGCGCCTTGGTAGGCAAATTCTTCAACGCCCGCGTCAATTACGCCAATGGCGTAGCCTTCGTGGGTATGTCGTGTAAAAGAGTGGGTGATGTAGGTGGCGCGCAGCAGATCCATTTGCAGCGTTGGATCGCGCCAGAATTTGGTTTGTTCGGAGGGGCGGCGCTGGGTGGCGCTGGGCTTAGCTAGCATCATGTCAAATCACTCGCTCTGTCTCAGCTGATTTTTTAGCCTACTGGGTAGCCTATCAGGACAAGGCTCAGCGGGTCTTGGACGTTTTTGCAGCAGATTTGGCGGAACGACGGGGCATAGTGACCTGCTGGTTTCAAAAGGTTATCTATGATGGATGAACGATGCTGATATTTCTAAATCTATTTCTAAATCTATTTCCTGAATCTATTTCCTGAATCTATTTTTTGCATATTCTCTTTTATAATCGTCAACAGATTCATTCGACGTTGGCTTACCCTTCACCGGTTCAGTTTGAGCAGGAGTATTGAGCCTCACGACAACTATTCCACCACGGCATAGCGCACCAGCTGAGCCATCCGCTGCCGCAGAGTTTCTAAGCCGAGCCGATTGGCTGCTGAAATAAACGTCGCCTGCGGAAACTCTTCTTGGGCAAGCTGAAGCCGGTCGCCATCCGCCTGCTCAATTTTGTTGAATACCAGCAGAATTGGCCCTGGGGCAACGGGCATCTGCCGCAGAATATTCATCACCGAGCGAATCTGGGTTTGCCAAGCCGGATGTGCCAAATCAACCACATGCAGCAGCGCGTCTGCTTCAGTCACTTCTTCGAGCGTGGCGCGAAAGGCATCCATCAGCGTGGGTGGCAGCTCGTGAATGAAGCCGACTGTGTCGGTGAGGACAATTGACAGCGGCTCTTGGGTGACGCTATCGGTAAAGCTGAGGCGGCGCGTCGTTGGGTCAAGCGTGGCAAACAGCTGATCTGCCGCATAGACTTCGGCATTGGTCAGCGCATTCAGCAGGGTGGATTTGCCCGCGTTGGTGTAGCCAACAATTGCAATCGAAGGCACTTCCTGATGCTGTCGCTGCTGCCGTAGCCGAGAGCGATGCGCCTGAAGCTGCGTTACTTCTTGCTGCAAGCGGGTGATCCGCCGCTGGATCGTGCGCCGCTCAGTTTCTAGCTTGGTTTCTCCTGGCCCTCTGGTGCCAATGCCGCCGCCCAACCGTGACATGGCGCGTCCGCGTCCGCTGAGCCGAGGCAACATATAGGCCAGCTGAGCCAGCTCGACTTGCAGCTTACCCGCCTTCGACTGCGCCCGCTGGGCAAAGATATCGAGAATCACCTCAGTTCGATCCACCACGCGCAGGCCGATTTGACCTTCCAAGTTCCGCACCTGCGTCGGGGATAAATCGCGGTCAAACACCACCAGATTCGCCCCCAGCGTCTGGGCTGTCAGGGCAATTTCTTGCAGCTTTCCTTCGCCCACAACCGTCTGCGGATGCGGCGTGGCGCGACGCTGCTGCAT
>CASBQH010000284.1 GCA_949127695.1 Synechococcales cyanobacterium PMM_0073 | reverse complement strand
GCGTAGGTGCGTCCCTGATGCTCATCGAGCTTGCGGTAAGCCAGCGCCAGCCCCCAAACCGCCAAAATGCTGTAGATATTATCTCGCACCCAGGCATCCGTGTAGTCGCCATGCGAAGTAATAGCCGTGCTGGCTGGCAGCAGTCCAGTAATCGGGTTTTGCCGCGCCAGAATAATCGACTCAACTTCCTGGTAGTAGTTCTCCAGACGCTGAGCGGGACTATATAGCGCAGTACGCTTGACAAAATCAGCCGTACCAGAATCAGCAGCGATAGAAGTCATAGCAGTAACCCAGAGCCAGAGGAGCTTTAAATTTTCTTAAGATCTAAGAATAGATCTATCTTCAGAAAATTGTGTTCGCTAAGAGCGTTTGATAGAGTTGAAGAATTTCTCTAAATCTTCATACAGCTCAGCCAGCGCCAGTCAGATATTTACGGCGCTGCTGCTAAGCTTTGGCTGTTGGCTGTAGCTGACTGAGACAGGTTGCACTTTAGCTTTCCCAGAGCCGTACAGGGGCAGCTTGTTAACCCATTAGCAACGCTGTCCCTGTATTTCCTGAATTGCTTAGCCTGAATTGCTTAAAAGAAAGCAGGCCGATGGCGGGTCAGGCTGAGAAACTCTTCGCGGGTTTTGGAATCTTCTTGGAAGACGCCCAGCATGGCGCTGGTGACGGTCCAAGAGCCCGGTTTCTGGACGCCCCGCATGGCCATGCACATATGCGTTGCCTCCATTACCACCGCCACGCCTCTGGGTTCTAGCGCTTCTTGCAGCGCCTCGGCCACCTGACGGGTCAAGCGCTCCTGCACTTGCAGCCGCCGCGAATACATCTCCACAATCCGCGCCAGCTTGCTTAAGCCCACCACCTTCTGGTTCGGGATATAGGCCACATGCGCCCGCCCCATAAACGGCAGCATATGATGCTCGCAAAGGCTAAAGAAGTCAATATCACGCACCAGAACCATCTCATTATGGCCTTCGTCAAAAATTGCGCCATTGATCAGGTCTTCTAGCGACTGGTTGTAGCCGCTAGTGAGAAACTGCATCGCTTCAGCTACCCGCTTCGGAGTTTTCAGCAGCCCTTCACGGTCGGCATCTTCGCCCAGATTTAGCAGCATGGTTCGCACCGCGCCCATCATTTCTTCTTTGGCATTTTCAGGCACTGGATGAGATTTGGCCTCTTGCCCTTCTTTGGTGGTGCGGTTGGGACGAACTTCCAGCTTGCTGCGCGTCTCAGGCAATGCATCTGAAAGATTGGCTGATGCGCCATTGGGTGCATTGGCAGAAAAACCGTTGGTTCCGTTTGAAGCAGAAGAAGTAGAAATAGTCATAAGTAGCCCTTGAGTAGAACGTTGAGAATGCAAAATGGACATGACAAGCGCTCATTTATCGATGATTTCCATCAATAAACGCAAAGTCAGACTGGAACTAGAGTGCGCCAGCGCTTGGCATTACCGTCAGCTCTTCGATCACCGCTCCCGGCGGCAGCAGCGCCGTATGCAAAATGGCCTGAGCCACGGTTTCAGGCGTTAGCATCCGCGAGCGGTCAAAGTCAGCCTGCACGGTATCGGTATCCCAGAGCGGCGTATTCACCGAACCGGGGCAGAGCGTTACCACCCGCACCCCATGCTGGCGTTCTTCGGCGGCCAGAGTTTTGGATAGGGCAATCAGTCCAGCCTTGCTGACGTTGTAAGCGCCCCAGCCCGGAAAAGCCTGATAGCCTGCAATCGAAGCCACGTTAATCACCATGCCCTGGCGCTGACGCAGCATGGGTAAGAGCGTTTGAACGCACTGGAACACGCTAGTCAAATTCAGGTTGATCACCTGCTGCCAGTCGGCGAGCGGCGTTTCTAGCAGATTGCCGGTGTAGGCCATGCCCGCGTTGTTAATCAAAATATCAACCGGGAACTGCGCCACTGCTGCCTCTAGCGCGGGCTTGATTGAGTCGAGCTGGCTTAGGTCAATGGCCGCAGTTTGCACTTCTGCGCCTAGCTCTTCGGCTTCAGCCACAACCGACTGAAGAGCAGCTTGGGAACGACTGACGAGCAGTAAATCCATCCCGGCTTTGGCAAAGGCAATGGCGGTGGCTCGGCCAATGCCGCGACTGGCACCTGTAATCAGGACACGATGATAGGTCAAGGTCATGAAACTTTTCTGATCTCTGCCCGAACGGCAGGACGAGCAAGTAATTGAGCAATAGCAACTCGGCAGGTGAATGGTGCAATTGCAATCAATTTGATCAGCAACTAAAGGCTGTAGTTCAACCTCAACAGGCTAAATTAGCCAGAGTAATCAAGCCGCAAGCACCAACCCCAAAACTGGAAAAATTAGAGAAATGTAAAAAAATGTTGCTGAATTAATTATAACACCAGCAAAAGCCTCTCTTAAATTTTGTATCACCCATAGCAGTCGCTAGCTGAAATAGGCTGTGAATCAGCCCGCCGCCTCAGTAAATTGCCCAATGCTGCGAAACTTCTCGTAGCGCCGATCTTTCAGCTGCTGTCGCGTCATGGCAGTCAGCCGATCTAGGTTGGACAAGAGCGCCTGCTTCAAGGTGGTGGCGGCTTGCAAGGGGTCAGCATGAGCGCCGCCGACAGGTTCTGGCAAAATCTGATCGATAATGCCCAGCCCTTTGAGATCGGGAGCCGTAATTTTGAGCGCTTCAGCTGCCTGCGCGGCTTTGCCCGCATCGCGCCAGAGAATCGCCGCGCAGGCTTCGGGGCTAGCCACCATATAGACCGAATGCTCAAACATCATCAGCCAGTCGCCCACGCCAATTCCCAGCGCCCCGCCGGAGCCGCCTTCGCCAATCACGGTGCAAAGAATCGGCACTTCTAGCCGAAACATTTCGCGCAGGTTGTAGGCGATGGCTTCGCCCTGCCCCAGCCGCTCGGCTTCGGCTCCTGGATTGGCTCCGGCAGTATCAATAAAGCTGATAATCGGCATCTTAAAGCGGTTGGCATGTTCCATCAGCCGCATCGCCTTACGGTAGCCGCTGGGCGATGCCATGCCGAAGTTGCGGCGAATATTGTCTTTGGTATCTCGCCCTTTTTGATGCCCCAAGATCACCACCGGACGCCCTGCCAACCGCGCCAAGCCGCCCACCAAGGCCAAGTCGTCCAGCCCGGTGCTGCGGTCGCCATGCAGCTCAATCCATTCGTCGGTAATCGCCTGAATATAATCCAGCGTGCTGGGGCGGCGCGGATGGCGAGCCACCAAGAGCCGCTGGGCTGGAGTGAGGCTGCTGAAGATTTCCTGCCGCAGCTGAGTGGCGCGTAGCTCTAGCTGCTGGATTTGCTCGGAAACATCGACATCGTTTTCTTCGGCCAGCTCGCGAATTTGGGCGATGCGAACATCTAGCTCTACCAGCGGCTTTTCAAATTCGAGCAGGATGGGCTTGCGGTCAGGGGTTGCCATGTTTTAGGGGCAGCTATGCCGGAATTGCAGATCATTGATGTCAAGCATTTTACTGTATTGAGCTGACTGGATAGGCTGAGTCATCTCCAAATCTCTCAGCCCCAAATCTCTCATCTCCAAATCCCTCAGCCAAGTCAAGGCTTGAAACTGGCACAACAGGCAGCTTGACGGTAAAAGTCAGCCAGCTAGCTGGG
>CASBQH010000283.1 GCA_949127695.1 Synechococcales cyanobacterium PMM_0073 | reverse complement strand
TTAGTCAGCTGCATCACCCGCGCCAGCAGCGTGACATGCTGAGCATCGCCAAACTCAACTTGGCTTAAATCGGCTGACTCTAGCAGCTTCAGTGCGAAAGCAATTAGCGCCCCGCCCGCGCTAGGCAGTGGATTGGTGAGCACCGTGCGGTTGCGATAGCGGAGCGTCAGCGGCGAGCGTTCGATCACCTGATAGTCGCGCAGATCGTTCAGCGTCAAATGCCCGCCCTGATTCTGACAGTCTTGCACCAGCCTTGCGGCAATGTCGCCCTGATAAAATCCAGCTGCACCTGCTTCGACTAAATAGGCCAAGCTCTCGGCTAGATCTGGCATTTTCCAAAGGCTGCCGGTGACAGGCAAGGCTCCGTCTGGCGCAAACAGCTGCCGCGATCCGGCATTGTCGAGCAGAATTGGCTTTAGCAGCTGGAAGCAGTAATCCTGAAACTCAGTAAACTCAACGCCAGTTTTGGCATAGTCAATGGCTGGAGCTGCCACAGCCTCAAGCGGCAGTCGGCCAAGCCGTTGATGTACATGCAGAAGCCCGCCCATTGCGCCCGGTACGGCAATCGATCCCAGCCCAATCTGGAACTCCTGGGTAACGCTGCCAAAATTCACCACCGCTGGCCGGAAGTCAACCTGACTCAAATTTGGCTGCTGCGGCGTCTGGGTAAAAAAATCGAACAGAATATTGCGACCCGCTGCCGGATGCGCCAGCAAAAAGCCGCCGCCTGCGGGTGAAGTCAGGGTGGGCTCAACCACAAACGAAGCCATGACGCCCGCTACTGCTGCATCAAAGGCATTGCCGCCCAGCCGAAACATCTCTAGCCCAGCTTCCACGGTTTTGGCATGTCCAGCGGCAATCGAACCGTGAATTTTGGGCATAGCAACCGGATAAATCAAGGCGAGACAAATATTCTGTCAAGTATAAAAGCAAAGCGGCTTGGCTCGTTAGCACTGAATTTTGGCTATACTTTCGAGAACGCCAAAGCTCTACAAGCAAGATTTCTCGGAGATTCTGATGAACGCAGCATTACCTGAATGGTCTGAATCGCAGCCAATCTATCTGAATCGCGCTGCTAGTTTAGCTCATGTTCTGAATCGCAGCATCGGGCAAGTCCAGACCTTGACTAACTCAATTCCGCCCAGCGGTCTGGTGCTGCTCTCCTGCTTCGCGGTGCAGTTTGGCATGGCAACCGCTAAATCTCTGTTTGAGGGGCTGGGTGCAATGGGCACAGCCTTTCTCTGCAATGTGATTGCCACAGCGTTTTTGCTAGGGATGCAGCACCGTCAGCTGCGGTCGCTCAGCCGCAATCCGCGTGACTATAGCGTCATTTTACTGCTGGGTGTCTCCATTGCTGGCATGACGCTGGCGATCTATTCAGCGCTTGACCGCATCCCCATGGGGCTAGCTTCAACCCTAGAATTTGTCGGGCCGCTGGGGGTGGCGCTGGTTGGATCACGGCGACTGTTCGATCTAGTCTGGGTGATGCTAGCGGGGCTGGGCATTCTGCTGCTGATGCCTGCGCTGGGAGGAGCCGTAGATCCGAGCGGGATTGGGCTGGCGCTACTCTCAGGCGGCTTTTGGGCCGGCTATATTCTGCTGTCAGCTCCGGCCAGTCGCGTCTTTCAAAAGGGTACGGGCTTGGCGCTCTCAATGACAGTCGCTTCAGTGATTTTGATGCCGCCGGGAGTTGCCCAGGCCGGAACAGCCTTGCTTAACCCAGCGTTGCTGCTGCTGTCAGTGGTCGCGGCTGTTCTGGGTAAAGTTTTGCCCTACTCGCTGGAATATACCGCTCTCCAACGGATGCCGCCGCGCCTGTTTGGCGTATTGGTCAGCATTGAACCGGCGATTGCCGCTTTGGTGGGCTTGGCGGTGCTGCATGAGCAGCTCAGCTTCCGATCACTCACAGCAATCGTGCTGGTGATTACGGCAGCAATGGGGGCGACTTTACTGAGCCAGCCAGACTAGATCCAGCTTCTAAACGGGTTTGAAAACGGCGGAAAGGGCGGGAATCGCCGCTGGGGCGCTGGTGCAAAATTAGGCGCGGAATTGTTCTGGCCTAAAGGCTGTGCCAAGAACTGCTTGAGTATCTCGATTGGAATACTGACGCCTTCGCCCGTAGACTGCTGCACCGCTCGGTTAATGCCAATCACTTGCCCTGCCGCATTAATTAGCGGGCCACCGCTGTTTCCGGGCTGCAAAAATCCTTCCGGCGTGCGGATGCAGCGCAGCGGCGAATTGCCATTGGCACAGGTGCTATTTAGCTCAATGATCTGCGCCTGCGTTAACGTCCAGCTCTTGCCCAGCGGCGACCCCAGCGCAAAGACCTGATCGCCCACTTGCAGCTGAGCCGTGCTGCTCGCCAGCGGCGCAACTGGCAAACCTCTGGCTCCCTGAAGCTGCACCAGCGCCAGATCCAGCGATTGGTCAACTGAGATCACATTGCCCACAAACATCCGCCCATCTGAGAGCTGGACGCGGGGACGCGAGTCTGACTGGATCACATGGTAGTTGGTGACGACAAGCCCTTCAGCAGTCAAAATCACGCCTGACGCAGTTGAGGCTGTGCCGCGTCGGGTGCGGTCTTCAATCTCGACGGTCGAGGGCTTCAGCGCTGCATAGGCTTGCTCGGCTGGCGATCTGTTCCTAAGTTGAGCTGGGGCAGGAAAGGCCGGAGGCAGCTGAGCCGTTTGCCCCGAATCCGCAGAAGCGGCGATCAGCTCTGTCAGCATTTGGTCGCGCCGGGTGCCTTCTCGCAGCGCCAGCCGCTTGCTGGGAGTGAGGGGCGGACGCAGCTGCTTGCGGCGCTCGACTTCGCGGCGTTCGACCACTTCAATTGCCGCCTGGGCGGGGTCGGCAGGCAGGTCGCTCAGCAGCGCTTTGCCCTGAATATCGCCAAAGCTGAGCATACTGTCTAGACAGGTTGCATCCAGCGGCGGGCGATATTGGCCGCAGTTGCCTTTCTGCCACCGCTCTTGATAGATCGCCTTGACTTCTGCTGGCTGAATTTGATCAATATCGGCAATCGGCTTGCCGTTGAGCTGTCGCCAGCGGTCATAGTCTAGCTGGCCAATTCCAGCATAGCTAAACAGAATAGTCTGGCTAGAGGGCGACTGCGCCAGCTGCGAGACGACTTGATAAGCCTGCTCAAACTCAGGGCTGGCTGCTGTGCTGGGGGCTTTTTTGAGCAGCATAGCGCCAATGGGC